>NZ_JARVRU010000195.1:0-31682 GCF_030209535.1 Lysinibacillus sp. fls2-241-R2A-57 | reverse complement strand
TTTTTTAATTTATCACCCAACTTTCGAAAAATATCGACATCTACCTTCATGCAACGCTATCTGACTGCACTGATAGTTTGCGTCCCTTCACTTGGTCAAAGGGATATTTCTAAAGTCATCTTCTGCGACGAAAATGGAGAGGTAGCGGAACGGCAGCTGCAAAAGTCTTTAAGTAGCTGCCCTTTTAGGGGAGCTACTTTTCTCGAAGTATGCTAAGTAAACACAATATTATACAAGCGCTAAAAAGCTTTTTTTAATAAACGAAGAAAAAACTTTCCATTTATGCGCGAGTGTTCCATAAAAATTTCGTTATAGAATGTATAACGATCATAACGAGGAGTGACAAAATGAATGATTTTATCGAGGGTCTTCAACGGCATGACGAAAAAGCACTTAAATATGTCGTTGAACACTATTTAGGTTTTGTGAAGGCAATTGCCCTAAAAATTTTAGAAAAACCATTAGATTATATGCTAGTAGAAGAATGTATAAATGATGTATTCCTTCTAATATGGCAAAAAAGTAACTATTTCACTGGGGATGAAGCGGATTTTAAAAAGTGGATTGGGATGATTACAAAATACAAAGCGATTGATATTTACAGAAAACAACAAAAACGTTTAGCTACTCTACCTATTGACAATATCCCACCTCCTATCGCTTCAGACAATATTGAACAACAGCTTGATAAATTGTATGCGAAAGAACTATTACTTCTTGAAATAATGCATCTACCTGATTTGGATAGAGAATTATTTTTAATGAGGTATTATCTAGAATATTCAAATAGTGAAATAGCAGAAATTTTACATATTTCAAAATCTGCAGTGGAAAATCGTTTATATCGAGGAAAGAAGAAGCTTGCTAAAAATCCTAAATTAAAGGAGTGTTGGACATGAGTAAGGAAGAAAATTTCTTACAATTGGATTTAGAAAATATAACACCGATAGTGGTTTCAAATAATGAAAAGCAAAAGGTAATCAACACTGTTTTACAAAAGAAACCTAAGCCAAATCAAATCCGTAAATGGGCAATTGCTGCAATTTTTGCAATTGGAATTTGCTCAGCTAGCTTAGTAAATTTCCCATCTAAGGCATCCATATTACCAATAAAGGATTTAATTCTATCTGAAACACTTTTATCAAAACAGCATGAATTTACTTTTAATCGTATTTCGATTTCAGGAAATACAGCGGACATTTACTTTAGTTGTGATCTGAACTTTAAGACTGAATTCATAACTTTAGACATTGCTGATAACTTAGAAAACCAATATACTTACACTACTGAAACGTTAACAACAAAAGTAACCGATTATTACTCAAATGGTCAAGCAACAATAAGTGGCTTTAATACTAAAGCTACATCTATATTTATTACCCCAATCGTTCATACAATGGATAATAAGGGGGAAATCACAAAAAAAAGACTGGAAACTATAAAAATTGATATAAATTCCGATGAGGAAAATAAGTGATAAATAATTAGACAGAAAGAATCCTTTGATTATATTGAGTAAGTGATTCCTCAATAAATTCAAAGGATCTCGCCTGTCTTTTTGGTTAATTTATAAATGAGAAAAGCATTAACCAACAAACTATGATTATATATTTGACAAGTGGTCGGTGTATTCCATCATAAATTATAGTCTAACCTTAACCTCAGTACCGTCCTTAGCTTTGACATCTACTAGCACGATCCCTTTATAATTTTTCAGTTCCTGGACGATAGGCATTAGCGTTTTTTTGTCTATTAGCGGAAAGGTAAAGTCCAGTTTTTTTCTTTCGAAGTACTCCTTTGTCCATTTGTTTAGACTTTGCTGAAAAAATTTTGAAGACAAAATTGAAACAACAATGTTTAAAATAGGATATGGGATTGGGATGGTAAACCGAACGTTTTTTGCTTTCACTTTTACATGCATCATAGGCAAAACACTATTCAATGATGACCGAAACGGTATCCCCGTTAGCCGATTTAATATCAACAATTTGGCCATCTAATTCGTTTTCGATTGCTTCCATAATAAGGTTTATGTCTATATCTTTAACATATTTTTCCGATTGGGGAATACTCGCTGCGATGCTGTGTCCAGCCATTAATACTACTTTGACAAGTTTTATAGGCAAATTGACCATGACGTTATCATTTTCGGCTGATACAACACGGACTTTTAAAGTTTTATCTAAATATTTAGTCGGTTTATCTAAAAGCTCATTACCTGTTTCTTCTTTCTCTTTTAATACTTGAATCAATTCAGATGCCTTCTCTGCATCAAGATTACCTTCTTGAACCATCGCTAACACTCTAGTAATTTCCTCTTTCATGATAATTCCTCCCTATTCTCCTTTTAAGAGCTTAATGGCTTCTTCTGGTGTAATTTCGCCATTTTCCAACATAGTGACAACCTTTTTCTCATCTACTTCATTTTTCTTCTTCTGCACATATCCAAGGGATGAAATGATGTCTGTTAGCTTGCCTCGAACCGTCGGATACGAAATCCCTAGTTCCTTTTCAACTTCTTTAATATTCCCTCTACATGTTAAAAATACTTCCACAAAATGAAGCTGATCCTTTGATAAGGATGCCAGCTTCGATAATTCAAACTCATTTTCAATCGTAGTGTGACAGTGAGAGCACTGCAACTTCGTAATTTTCATTGTTTTACTGCAGACAGGACAATTTGTGATTACTTTATAAGCCATAATAAAATCCCTTCCTATTTGTTGATTCAATTATACAACAAGGAATTAAAAATACAAATGAAAAGAATTAATTTTTCTGATTAAAAAAATCAATAATGTTAATTAATCATTCAATATCATTGTTCATCCGCTTCGTTTTTCATTCAAATGTTATATTTACTGATGATTCTGCAGTCGTTAGCATACTCCTAAACTATTGTTGAATAAAACTTAGATTTTTTAAGTATCTCAACGATATTTTTAACCCCGTCCTAAATTTAGAACGGGGCTATAATATAAATATGCAATTTTCCAAAATTCTCTAACCCATTATTAAATCATAAACAACCATAGTCGATTCCATTGGTGTTGTATTTAATTCCTTTTTTAATAGCTGGACACATTTTTCATACCATTTTAAAGCAAGGGAACGGTTTTGTAATTGATAGTAACTATACATTAACAGCCGATAACCTTCTTCCCATAATGCATCCTCACGAATCATTTTTTCCGCATAAAAAATAGCTTGTTTATAATTTTGTTGCCTCGTCGCATTTTGCGCTAATCTTTCTAATACTTCAATATATAAGGACTGTAACTTTTCACGATCCTGTATGAGCCAATCTAACTGCGTTTTTTCAGCATAAAGTGCATCCGTATAACTCGATTCTGCAAGATGCAGCCACTCGTTCGACAATTGTGGATCGAACTCCTCCATCCCTAATTCATAAAAATAGAGAAAGCGTTCGACATCGATTTGTAGAAAATGAATATGCTGCAATTGATACATATTATTTTTACGCTGAATAAAAAAACTGTCCTGACGCGCATTTCTATTTGGCTCAAGAACCTTTAATAACGTATTCAACACAACTTTAAAATCCCGATCTAGTGAATCAACGTTCCGCTCTGGCCATAATGCCTGTGCAATCTCTTCCTTTGGCGTAAAGCGGTTGCGATGACAATATAAATAAACGAAGAGCTCCTTTGATTTATCGCGTTGCCATTCTTTATCCTCTAGCTTTCGATGCTTTCTTATTAAATCTAGACTTCCAAAAAAATTCACCTGTACCTCCTCATTCGGATAAGCGATACTATCCTCTACTTGAAAATAGCTACGCATCTTTAAAATAGCAGCATTTTCCCCATCGCTCTTTCTACTAAATTGTAAAAGCTCATAAAAAATCATCATATTTGGTGGACCGAGAATGGTTTTTCTTTGTAAAAAATAGTCATAGTCATTGGAGATACAGAACTGTGCAAACTGCTGGAAATAAAGATTGAATTGTTGAGCATTATTTTCTTTGAAGGCAATTACAGATTGATAGAATAGTACATGCATTTCACCGTTTTGATCGCCACAGTCGTGAAAAAGTCGCTGTGCTTTCTTTAATAATTGTTGCGCTCTTGCAAATTCATGTTGAGTTAGATTAATTTTCACCTCAGCAATTAAAATAATGGCGGTCATCCATGCATCTTGTACTTGCTCCGTTTCCTGTAGGCCAAGTGCTATATATTTTTTTGCTGATAAAATATCACCTTGCGCATGTTTGACAATTGCTAGACCCATATACGGTTCAGCCTTAACGCGTGAAATATTAATTGTATTCATCAATGTAAGGGCCTTCTCATAAGCATCACTTGCCCCCTGATAGTCAGGATAATCTATTAATAGTAAAGCATGTGCTTTGCGAATATAGCCGACCGCTTCTATAAAAATAGATTTTTCACGTAAACCCCTACGAATCCCATGCTGAGCTGCATACCAAGCATCCTTCCCCAGCCCCAATAGCACATAAACAAATGATGCTAACAGCTCACTCTCTCTATGCGTCGCTACAAGCTGTGGCGGTAAATCTAATCTCTTCGCCAATAAATTCTTTGCCTCCAGTAACTGCCCCGTCCTTAACATTATTCGAACATCAACATTCGCTCTTTGCAACACGTCCTCCGTCAAAGCAACCTCGTTAGTAAAATTATGTGCACCTTTCGCCTTCCCTAAATTCACCAAATTTTCTGCGTACTGACGTTGTAGTTCGAGAAGTTCCCCATTGTTTAACGGCGTATGTTTCGCTAACTCTAATGCCCTTTTTAAATGTGGCTCTGCCAATGCTGGCTGAATTGTATCGAGATAAATATGTGCTAAACCTGCCTGTGCTTTCGTCATAAAGAGATAATCATTTTTACGTTTCGCGATGTTTGCACAATTTTCATAGGATTGCTTCGCTTTTTCATAATAAGCACGATAGCGGTGGCATTCACCCTCAAAATAATATAATTTGTAATATTCCGACTTTTCTTCAGCTGTAAATCGATTTATTTTTTCTAATAACCACTCAAACTGCCCAGCACGCACAAGACTTTCAGCATGATTTTGTAAAAGCTCCCCACAAAAATTCTGATCGTTCGTTTTAAATGCATGATGAAGAACAGCTTGTACATTGTTTTGTTTTACATAATACAATGCCGCTTGTCTATGCAATTCAATATACTGTAAAGCATTTTGTTGCCATTTTAGCTCTAAAAATCGACTAAACAAGGCGTGAAAACGATATAATCCATCAGTAGTCATTGGTTGAATAAATAAGTGCCGCTGCACAAATTGTTTGAACGCCTCTGCTATTTCTATATCATAAAATTGTGTGATAAACTCCTCTGAGAAAGTGGGAAAAATCGCCAGCTTTAATAATGTCTCTTGCTCGAATGTAGACATCTTAAGATAAACTTCCTCCGATAAATAGGTGAAAAGATCATTGGTAGAGATATTTAACCAATGAGCTAATGTCTCGTTGTTCCATTGCTCCGCTAATAAAGAAATACTAATTGCCCAGCCCTCTGTAATTTCCAAAACCTTAGCTATTTCATCTTCTGTTAAACGGACAGCTACATAATCCTCGAAAAAAACAGCAATCTCCTCTGAAGAAAATGCTAATTCTCCTTCTGAAATAACGAGTAATTTTTTTTGCAGCTTCAATTTCCTTGTAATATCCCAATTCGGCAACGTTCTAGAGGCGATGATAAAATGAACATTCGGCGGTGAAAATTCAATAATTTTTTCCATAACATAATTAATATGAAATTCATGGTCAACTAAATGGTAATCGTCAATGACAATTAACATCGGTCCTTCAATTTCACATAAACTATTAACAAACAGCTTAAACCAACGATTGAGTTCTTCTATTTTTGGAAAGCGTGATAATTGATTCCATGCATCAAATTCTTGACCAAAGCTTGGAACAATTCGTTTAATACTAAAAAATAAATGCCTCAAAAATGGTAATATATTGTCATCTTCCTCCGACACACTATACCAAGAAAATTTGCTGGATGCAGCATGTAGAAATTGTGTAAGGATTGTTGTTTTGCCATACCCTGCTCCACTATGAATAAATGTACAAGTATGGTCTAGACTTTTTTTTAATGTTCTCATTAATGTAGCTCTACTAATACAATGTTTGGACGGACTCGGTGGAATACATTTTGATTGAATAATAATGTCTGTTGTCATTTAATGATAACCTCCCCATTCAGTTAACGATATGTAAGGTTACAGACTTCATAGCAAAAATTTTTAGTGTGGGATTGATTTCCGTTCCGGCTGGGTGCGTCCAATGAGCCGCTTCGCTTACGCTCCAGTGTCTCATCTGTAATATTAATCTCAAGGAGGCACCCAGCCGTTACTCTAATCAACTTATATGCATGGCATAGGTCTCAAATGTCATCCCAAACTTTTGGTGATGAGTTAAATTATTGACAGTTTACCATATACTACATGTCATTTAACAGA
The DNA here is from genome assembly GCF_030209535.1 of Lysinibacillus sp. fls2-241-R2A-57. Lineage (NCBI taxonomy): Bacteria > Bacillati > Bacillota > Bacilli > Caryophanales > Bacillaceae > Lysinibacillus > Lysinibacillus sp. fls2-241-R2A-57. The sequence continues at coordinate 25,211 of NZ_JARVRU010000195.1, read as the reverse complement.
ATTGATTTGCTTAAAATGAGATGAAAGTCTATCCGTTGCTTTGGCTCTTTTTTCCGTCACTTTTGTTTCTATGGGCACAATGTGTATCTTGCGCGAACCTTCCAACCACTTTTTGATGCCATACTAGCCTTTTTATTAAGAGTGTTTTATGGATACTCTATTGAATAAAACAAAATGAAAAATCCCGATTATCAAATATATGATAATCGGGTATTTGTATAGTTCAAAATTATAAAAGTTCTTTACGTAAGTCAGCAGCTGATTTTGGTGATAACAGACCGAATGGGATATCGAATACTGTTTTTGCACCTTTATCTCCAGCTTGGCTTAAACGATGTGCCGCACGTGCATAGGCAACAAGAACACTTGACGTGAAGTTTGGATTACTTTCAAGTTTTAATGAGAATTCAAGAATTTGTTTATCGTTAGCGCCACTTTCACCACTGCGAATGACGAACCCACCATGAGGCATACCTGTGTGGTTCGCTTTAAATTCCTCTTCAGAAATAAAGTTTACTGTTGTATCATACTCATCAAAATAGTTTGGCATTGTCACAATCTCTTGCTCAACTTTTGCTGCATCTGCACCTTCCTCAAGAACAACCCAACATTCGCGTGCATGTTTTTCACGTGTTGTCAGCTCAGGATTTTCACCGTTACGAACACGTTCTACAGCCTCTTTAATCGGTAATGTGTATTGTACAGCATTTTTAACACCTTCGATGCGTCGTACAGCATCTGAGTGACCTTGACTTAAACCATCTCCCCAGAATGTATAAGTTGTTCCTACTGGTAGAACTGATTCCCCAAGTACACGATTTAATGAGAATAAACCCGGATCCCATCCCACTGAAATGACTGATACTTTACCAGATTTTTGTGCCGCTACATCTACTGCGTCGAAAAACTCAGGAATTTTCGCATGTGTATCAAAACTATCAATTGTATTAAACCATTGTGCAAAGTGTGGTCCTTGCTCTGGTAAATCTGTTGCAGAGCCCCCACATAAAATCATTACATCAATGTCATTTTGGAATTTTTCAGTATCATTCACTAAATACACGCTTGCATTACTTGCGATGTTTACAGTTGAAGGATCACGACGTGTGAATACAGCTACTAATTCCATATCTGGATTTTGTGAAATTGCATATTCCACTCCGCGCCCTAAATTTCCATAACCTACAATACCTACTCGAATTGAACTCATTAAAATTCCTCCTCACGATTACGTGACTATGTGAAGTCCTTCACGTTAAATCTACTTACAATAATACGTTGTGTTAGAAAAATTCACAATAGTTTGAGTACGTGTTTTTTTCTAAAAATTATACAAATTTTCTATGATTTCTATTCGTCAAAGGCATGAATACGGTTACATATTACTAAATTGATTTACTAACCTTTAAGTTTTCGTAAAAGCCTTGTAAATGAAGACTTTTCTCACAACATGTCTTGTACAATAAAACTAACGACAAAGGGGGCATGTTGAATGAAAAGTAATTGTTACTCACCAAGCACAACATTGGAACAAGGAGAATTACTTGCTAGTCCATTCCGAAATGCACAAAAATCTGCTAAAGCTCATAGTACAAACACCGAAACTAAGGCAATGGTTAAAAGATTTTCACCTAACAAACACCAATGTATAGGCGTTATACCTTTTGGCGTTACGGAAGAAACCCTAGATCCATCCATACAAAAACAAAGAAGCAATGAGATTAACTCTTATCATAGCGGCAAAGAAATTGCGCGCTGGTTGATTAAAAAAAGTGAATATAATAAGGCTAGGACTGACTAAACCTGAAATACGTTTCCTTACTTCTTCAGTATAGGATCGAAGTTCCCTAGTCTTTTGCACTTTATTTGGACACTATCTTTATACAAAAAAGTTACATTTAACTTGTTTTTCGACATGTTTTTTTGAGGCTGGTGTAGAGTATAAATATTGGCTAAAGATTCAAAATGTTTTCTCGAGGTCGCTTTCTGAGTTCAAAAGGTGTGTAAACGGAGAAACAATATAGGATGATTAAAATTTTGGACTTGTTAGGAAATAGCAACTTAAATCAATTATACCTCAGCATAATTGTGTCCAGATTGTACGTTGTGCTTGCACAAGAATCCGGACATCCGCCCGAGGCTTTAACTTATTTCAGCGGATGTTTAGACACCCGCTGAAAAATATCTTAATAGTTCATTCTTTACTTATTTTTTTCGTTTATCGATAATATTGACTCTTTTTTATTTCTTTTACTGATACTCTTAGTTTCCAAAGCTCTTTAGCTAACTGAAATACTTCTTCATCATCGCCATCTTCAATTGCAATTTTCCTTGCTTTAAATAGAGCATTCGCAGTAGGTGATAGATCAGGACAATCTACTACCCACTTTTTATAATCTTCTTTAAATGGCTCACTATCACTCCAACGATAATCATGTTTTAAAAATGCAGCACCCACTGTATTTTTATTCAGCTCTTGTTTAAATCGGAAAAGTTCTTTCTCATCATTACCTAATAATACTATTTGCTTTCCATCCATAAAAACAAGTGAGATATCTTTCTTTTTAAAGTTCATTTCATCATTTCTAAGTTTTAAAATAATTTTGTCATCGTCTATTGTCATTTCTAAACTTTCATGAAAAGACCAAATAGTTAATGCGATTCCCGCAATCAAACCAAGAGCCATAGTGATGAAACCTACCCATGCTCCATGATAAGATGCAATAAAATTTAAAGGTCCTTGAAAAGGTACCCATGGTAAAGTACTAGCCCATTTAGCAATACTCGGAAGAAACCATCCTAGCACTAAACCGATAAGTGGGAAGCCAACCCACATTATAACTTTATCGGTTTTTGAAAAATTTAATATTGTATGATTATTACTCATTAAAGTCCACCCTTTTAAAATAAAACTCTAGTAATGGCTTTTCTTTATTTTGCCATGACATATAGTTGAATAACGCTAATAAAGTTGTTATTTAAAAACACCACACACTTTCTTCTATGACCCTCTCTAAAAATTTCTCCCGCGTATAGTTATTAATATGTAATTATGTTTAAAAATTATATCCCTCCAAAAACTTGTTGCCCCTACTTTTTTTCACCATTATAAACGTTTTTCACCAGACAATAGTAAATAATACCATCTATAGAGGTTGACCGTCAAAAAAAGGTTTTTGTTATTTCCCAATTACATTGTTTCCTTGAAATGAAACTTTGGACTGTTCATGTATTTGTTGTTTATGACCTTTAAAAGCTACTACATTCTTTCCTCACTGTATTTCCTGAGCCAATTCGGAAAGACGCTCTTCATTTATAATGTGATAGCCATTCTTTTTCTTTTCTAAAATTTGTTCTTCGCAAAATTGCGCAAGTACGTATAATAAATGTCGATAAGACACCCCTAAATATTCACAGATTTCAGTATGCTTTTCTTTATAGACTCCTTGATCTGACGATAATTGGATAAAGGCTGCAAGTCGATTTTCAAGTGGATATGCTTGATTTTGTGTATATTTAGAAGTCATATTTGTCGCCTTTTCCCCTAAAAACACACAGAGATTACGTAAAAAAAGCACATCGTTGAGTAATTTTTCTTTACACGACTGTTTAATAGAGTAACAAATCGTTTCGGTCAACGTTTGGATCCCCTTCGTATATCTCGCTTCATTTAGCAATTCAATTTCCCCCATAAAACGCGGTGCCTCTAGATACTCGATAAGCGAGACTTTACCGTTTTTATGCGTCATATATAGTTTCGTTTTTCCTTCGATCATGTAGTACAGCGTATCTGGAAATGATCCTTCTTTAAAAATCCATTCGCCTTTTTCAAATTTACAAACTTCCAGAAATGGATCAATATCAAAGGAGAAAAAATCATCAATCGGATATTTTTCCAAATAGTTGGAACGTTCTTCAGCTGTCAGTATATGCATTTTTTACTCTCCCCTAAGATAAAATATGAGATATCTCACATTATTGTAGCGTTGAACGTGCTATTATTCAACATAGTTAATGGAGGTACGTAAAATTATGAACAATCAACGATGGCTTTCTCAAAATTTCTTTGCATTTTTTATTACATGGGGTATTTTCTTACCTTACTGGACAGGTTGGCTTGTAGATGTTAAACATCTTACAGTATCACAGGCAAGTGTTGTGATGGGCTGTGGTCTTTTAGCACGAGCTATTTCAAATCTTTTTTTCTTCCCGACTCTTGCAAAATATGTGCACAATAAGCGACTAATTAGCATACTAGCAATAGGTGCACTAATTACAACTTTCCTTTACATACCAAGCACAAGCTTCATCTCGCTTCTTATCGTTACCCTGTTATTTAACGTTTTTTATCCAGCTTTGCTACCTGCTGTTGAAAGTAGTGCAGCAACACTAGTACAGCATGGTCATGTACACTATGGTAAAAGCCGCTCATATGGCTCAGTTGGTTTTGTCATTGCGGTATTAATTATTAGTATGCTGACTGGTGTATTTGGTAAAAACGCTATCTATTGGAGTATGATCCTCAGCCTTATCGGAATGCTGTTAATGCAACAATTGGCTACACCAAAAGAGTTACTCGTTGTGCCAACAAAAGAACAACGTGCAAAATCGTTGTCGATGAAAACATTATGGAGTATTAAAGGCTTCCCTATTGTTTTATTAATCGTTACGCTATTGCAGGGCGCACATGCTTCTTATTACAGCTACGGCTATATTTATTTAGGTGATTTACATGTTGATCCATTCTATATGGGAATGATTATTAACATCGCCGTTATTTGCGAAATCATCTATTTTATGAAGGCAGATACACTATTTAAAAAATGGCGTTCATCTTCTTTATTACTTTTAGCTGCAAGTGGTTCTTCCTTACGTTGGTTACTGATTTACCTATTCCCTAATGTCTGGGTATTTATCGCCTCTCAAACATTGCACGCATTATCATTTGCACTCGCACATTTCGCTTTTATTGGCTATTTAACAAAAACATTGCCGAAGGAGCAAATTCCGAATGCACAAGGCCTTTACTCGGCATTAGCAATGGGATTAAGTACAGCTATCCTTACATTTTTAGGTGGCTATTTATACGAAATTTCGCCTGGACTATCATTTGCAGCAATGCTTATTTGTACGATTCCAGCAATCGGTATATTGCTTGCTACTAGAAATAAATATCAATATTAAAAAACAAGCAGGTGAAGACATTGGATCTTCACCTGCTTTTCTATATGCTCACCTTGGATAATAAGAAAATCCAGGATATTTTACAACCGGCCACTTTTCCTTTCTTAAAACATTGAGAAGTTCAGGACTAACATGTAAATTGCTCTTTACTATTTCAGCTGGAGTTAAAGCCATCCATTGATTTAACGAGACATCCTGAAATCTATCACTTTTAAACATTTCAAGGAACCATAATGTCTCAGTACCGGTATTCTCAATATAATGACCATTTGCAAACGGCACATAACCTACATCTCCTGCACGATAATCGAATGTTCTAGCCACACCGTTAGCTGCAAACACTGTCATACGACCTTTTCCTTGAAGATAATATTGCCATTCGTCGTTATTCGGATGCCAATGCATCTCTCGCATAGCACCGGGCTCAATTTCTACAAGTGCGGCTGCAATATTTTTGGAAATTGGAAAGTTTGTAGAATCCACAATTCTAACACTGCCACCAGGTGTTTTGATAGGAGTTTGTGTAAGTAGACGATGTTTGAAGGTTTGAGGGACTTTACCGTATGGGGATTGTACCTTCTGTGTGTCGATAGGTCCTGGAACTTTATCTTGATAAATATAGACCTGTTCTTTCGGGATTTGGTTAAAAGCGCTAATAGGGACGCCAAAATTGGAAGACAGCACATCTTTAGGAGTATGAGCAAACCAATCAGATATAGAAAATGTATTAAGATCTGAGAAATTTCCATCATCAAACACCAGTAGAAATTCACAGCCATCTTCAAGACCTTGTATGGAATGAGGAATTCCTGGTGGGAAATACCATAAGTCCCCCGGTCCTACATCAGCAATAAAATTATGCCCATTTTGATCAACCGCTGTAATACGTGCATGACCAAGAAGCATATACGACCATTCTGCTTGTTGATGCCAATGCAGCTCACGTACTCCACCTGGTGTCAAACTCATATTGACCCCTGCCAATGTAGTAGCAATTGGCAATTCACGAGCAGTAATTTCCCGGGACCAACCGCCATGATTTAAGGTCATATACGTATCAGAAAAAGAGAACTTTAAATTAGGTACAAGTCCAGCATCTGTTATTGGAGGGACAAGCATATCAGGGTTTTCCAGATCCCTCATAACATCTCTTGGCCCTTTATCTACCCCTCCCGCCCCATCTTTCCGAATAGGCTGTGGAACATATGAATAGCCCTCTGGCATGTTCTCCAATGATTCACCTCTTCATAAAGAAATCGTTATTTAAATATGTATGGATTCTTTACTTGGATTATTCATTACTCGTTGTTAAAAAATAGAACCACCCAGAGTTGAAAAAACAATGACTTGTTTGTCTTTTAATACAATCTCTCGCTCTTTTTTCATCCCCATATTAATCGCTACTTTTTGAGATGCTGAATTGCCAATTTGAATAAGGGCTATTAACTTATTTAAAGATAATTCTTTTTCACCATAAGCTCTCAAAGCTTTCGCCACTTCTGTCGCATAACCCATCGCCCAAAAATTTGGTGCAATCCAGTAGCCTATTTCGATTTGTTCTTCCTCCATAATGCTTTGAGGCACAAGTCCTGCATGTCCAATTCGTTCGTTGGTTGCTTTTAGTTCAATTATTTTCAATCCATATGCTTCATTCTTTTCATAAGACTCAAAAATCCAATTTAAAAAACTTCTAGCTTGCTCTTCGTTACGAGTTTCGCCGCTTCCAATGTACTGCATCACCTGTTCATTTGATAACAGTGATTGTAATAAATCAAAATCCTCTTCTTTATAATCTCTAAGTTTCAATCTTTTAGTTTCTAACATGATTAACCTCACTTTCTAAAACTTTTATATTATTTCAGGTGTTGACCATTTTTATCCAGCCTTATTAATTAAAAAGCTCTGATTTCCGCAACAGGCTACAATTAGTTGAACATGGGGTATATTAGCAAAACACTCCTTTTATCATTCAATAATAAACCTATTTTTCCTAATCAACATGCCTGATATCATTTTCAAGAATATAATGAATAATTTCCCGTGATTTGACCACCAAGTACAGATAACAATCTTCTAGCCTCATCCGAACAAGAATACTCGAAATTATGTCTTTGGGCTAACATTTTGCTTGGCAGTAACGACAAAGGATAAACCCTTGTCGTTACTACCTTTTCATTTGAATCATTATTTATTGTATATACATTATTTTATACATTGTTGTCGTGCCAGCTTTTGCGGTTGGATAGAGTGTATAAAATCCTGTATAAATTGTTGAGGGGGTTTGATATAAAAAATAACAGCTGGACCTTTATGGAACAATAGCGTTCAAAACCTCTATATTTTGGTCACTATTAGTTTCTATTCGTTCATTATTAGGTGTTGTGACTGCTACTTCTTTATTAGTTTCTATTAGTTTTCTATTCACTTTAGGAGTTTGCTTTGATTGGGTTCAACTAAAGGGAAAAGCAAAGGAGGAATCATTTTATAGAGGAAGGTTTGACATCTGGTTCTAAACATGTTGGTGTTAATGGCTTTTTTACTGATAACCATGTAGCGTTATTCGAACATTAAGAGAGCGATTCTTTCGTTATCGACTTTGTAAATACTTACATATTCTTATAGACATATGGTTTTCATTCGATAAACTGATTATAAAACCATCTAAGGAGTTCTCACTATGCCACCGTTAATTTCAACCCTATTGTTTTACAGCACCACCATTTATTTCGTTTCCTTACTTTTATTTGTGTTTTTCAGAGTTATTGTTTTTAATTTTGCTTTAAAAGATATTAAACGCCCGTTAAGTATCGGATACGATATATCCCTATTTATCTTTACATCCGTTTGGTTATTGAGTTTACACATGAAGGATATTATTTATTACGGCTACGACTCCCCCGCATTATTTATAGCTGCATCGGCTTATGTATTTTCGATTTTCGACTTTATATACAATTATATTCTCTACAAAAAGAAAAAATCCATGAGTCCATAACTCGTGGATTTTTTACTCTTATCGAGAGTAAGGTACGAACGCAATATACGAATTCTTTGTAACCACCTGTCCCGATTTCGAATTACCATTACTATCTGTATAAGGTATTTGAGTAAACCGCGTTTCCACCCTCGCTCCACCTAAAGATTGAGCGATGAAAGTAACGTCCACTTTATCTCCGACTTTCGGCATAGGGAAATCTACAGTGGTACTCGTAATCGCCGTTGCGCCAAAATAAACAGTGAAAATCGTCCCTACAATTTTGAGTGAACCCAAAATTGTTGTTGCAGCAAGAACAATCTCCTGTTTAAGTTTTGCTTTTTCTACCGCAGCTTTATCATAAACAAATGGCTTTGCTTGAACTGACCCCGTCATTTTCACCGTTGGGTAAATTACATGCGAACCAATAGCTGGCATCAGATGTATTGAAGTATAAACAAGGCATTTGCTATGCAAAATCAAACCTTTTAGCAGCATTGTTACGTTCGCAAGGTATTCCAACAGGTTTCTGTTATCAACGATTAATGTTGTTTGATACCCCAGAAAAAGGATATTCGATTCACGCTATGAATGCTGTATATCTTAAATCCCATAATAAGTGGATACGATTAGATGCTCGTGGAAACAAAACTGGCGTTAATGCTCAGTTTTCAATAGATGAAGAAAAATTAGCTTTTCCAATTAACAAGGAACTTGGTGAAAAAGATTATTCTGTTATTTTTATAAAGCCAAACCACAAAACCATTGCTGTATTAAAGGAGCATACTGACGTATTGGAAATGTATGAGCACTATTTACCTGAAAGTCTATAACATGGCTTTAAGTAATTAACGCTTATCGTAATAATTTTGTAAAAAAACTCTATTTTTATCAAAATTTAAACAAAGTTTTTTAATTCTTTCATTTCAAACCATTTACTTTTATGAATCGGGAGCGTGTAATTGTTATCAAAGATCTCTGGAGTAAGAAAGGAACCATTAGCGATAGAAAGCTCTGACTGATCCCTTTCAGTTTTAGAATATTGAACGACCTTCTCTTTGTTGTATCTATTCTGCTATCACCAATATTCCAAACCTAGATGTTTGTTTGTTTAATACACTATCCCTCGCATGCTACAATTAATTTGTATTTCTTCTAAAGAAAGGATGTTTTTAATGAAAGAGTATTTTGTCAAACAAGCGAATTGTATTCTTCGCTATAACGACTTCCCAGGAAAAGAAATACCCGTTTTATTTATCCACGGACTTGGATGTGCGGGATCCTTTGATTATCCACAGGTGGCAACTCAGGAAGCACTAAAAAAACATCGTTGTATTATAGTGGACCTTTTAGGTTCTGGCTATAGCGACAAACCAGATGACTTCAATTACACAGTCAAAGATCATGCGGAATATCTTGCAGAATTTGTTACCTCCATCGGGTTAGAATCTTTTATTTTATTCGGTCACAGTTTAGGTGGAGCTGTAGCACTTTCTTTAGCAGAAAAATGCCTTGAACGTATTGATAAAATTATTTTAAGTGAAGCCAATTTAGACAAAAGTAGTGTTGGATCAACCAGCAAGTACATTGCTGATTGTGATATGCAAGAATTTCTGGAAAATGGTTTTAACGATTTGGTACAAGAAAGCCAAGAAAGTGGCAATCAAATGTGGGCAGCATCATTAGCTTTATGGTCACCTAGAGCAGCCTATCTCATTTCTAAATCAGCAGCAAATGGTGAAGAGCCATCGTGGAGAGAAATATTATACTCACTCGATTGCCCTAAAACATTTATCTTTGGCGAAAATTCACTACCTGATTCAGATATGCAAGTACTCGATGCACATGGTATTCATATCGAAATTGTAAAAAATGCAGGGCACTCCATGGCTTGGGAAAATCCAATAGGTTTGGCTAAAGCAATTGAAAACGGTATACAAAGAAAATGAGTATACATATAATTAGCTTTTAAGCATCTGATTAATGGCTTTGGTTAAATTAAATCAGGCCATTTTTCAACTTATAGACATGGCGTTTTAACAAAAGCCATCCTCAACATTTTGAGCGATGTATTAATCGAACTTGATTTGTGTTTAATCCTCATATTGTTGATTTTTTTATTCCCCAATTTACTCAGATAATTTATAATTCGAAGTAATGAAAGGGAAGATTTTCAATGAAAAACAGTTTTATATCGAAATTAAAAGCCTATGCAAAAAGTTTAAAACAAAATTTGTTTGTACTTTATCTGTCTTATAAAGATCCAAGAACCCCTTGGTATGCGAAGCTTTTGGCAATGTTCGTGGTTGCATATGCCTTTAGTCCAATAGATTTAATACCAGATTTTATTCCTGTTCTCGGATTTCTTGATGACCTGATAATTGTACCTTTGGGAATTATCCTCGCTTTAAAACTAATTCCACCACATGTGATAGAAGATAATAAAGAAGCCGCAGAAAAATTAAAACAAAACGGAAAACCAAAGAATTGGTTTGTTGGTGTGCTTTTTATTATTATTTGGATTATCTTTGCAGTTTGGATTAGTAACATTATTTTTCATCATATTTAAAATATTGCTCAAATATAATAACATTGTTGCATAGAAAGAAAACTAATTTTTTAGGAGGATTTTTATGTTCCAAACTTTAGACCATTTTTTGAAATCTTGGGAGTTTGAAGCCAGTGCTACACAGAAACTACTAAATAGTCTCACTGATGAATCACTTCAACAGGAAATCACTTCACAAAATTGGACTTTAGGACGTATTGCTTGGCATACTGTTACTGCTATTCGTATTATTACTTCGAATACAAACATTACGTTCGAAGCCCCATCTAAAGATTATCCCGTTCCTACTTCAGCTCAGTTTATAGCAGACAGCTATCACGAAGCTAGTAATGCTTTTGTACATGCATTAAAAACACAATGGAATGACCATACAATGAATGAAAGTATTGAATTTATTGGTCAACAAATGCCAAATGGTTCATTATTGATGTTTTTGATTCAACATCAAAGCCATCATCGAGGACAAATGACCGTTCTTATGCGACAGGCAGGATTAATTGTTCCTGGTATTTATGGTCCGGCAAAAGAGGAATGGGCAAATTTTGGTATGGAAGCCCCACAAATGTAATCCAATAAAACTTACTTCAAAAAAATTCTATCTATATCTAAATATATTGAATCTATTTTGATTGATCTTCTTTCAAAATAGATTCTTTTGTTTCCTTGTCTAAAAAGGATTATACGGTTCTTTTTACCACACATATCGAGTTCTTCTACTACCTAAAATCACTTGCAATACTTCTTCGTCTAACTGGATTTGTTACATCTCTAGATAACTAAATGGTCCTCTACCCCTACCATGATTTCATATCACTTCCTGCACAAAAAAATCCTCCTCACTTTATTAATTCACTGAGGAATTTTATAAAAAAGTTTGTTACAATAAATTGGAAATTAAACTAATTTTTCTGAAGGGAGCTTTTAAATTTTTAGCAAACTATCCATTATTTTCGCAGTATTTGGTGCTGTTGTATTAGGTTCCTCTTACATTTTTTCAACCATCTTTGAGATTCTTATGATATGTGGATTCGGTTTATTATTTATAAGTTTATTGTTAAGTTTTGGCGCTGTATTTAAAAGAGAACAAGGAAAAGCCAAGTTTTTGCCTGTTCTAACATTTTTCCTTTTTAGTTTCATCATTACTTGGAACGAATCATTTCAAATTGTAAGATTACTTACTTGGATGAAGAATTAATCGTTAAAAATGTTATTGAAATACACACCAAGTTAGACGTTAGATTTCACATGTACAATGTGTACCCCGCTAAAACAAACGGAAAAACGCCATCTAGAATAGCTAAACTTATTATTATTATGGAGGGATTACTATATTTTTCTTGCAAATGTCAGGTGTCCCCGGCTCAGGTAAATCAGCACTCGCTAAAGCTATAAGAGATAAACTAAATGTTATAGTAGATGATCATGATATTACAAAAACTGCCTTACTAGAAAAAATGAATGGGAATATATCAAACGAATTAGCGGGGCAAGCTTCCTATCATATTGATTGGTCACTTATAGAGTCTTTTCTTTCGCAAAATCACAATGTTATATTAGACAGCCATGTCTTTATGAAGAGATGATTGATAAAGGAATGACCCTAGCAAAAAAGTATAATTCAAAGTATAAATACGTAGAATGCTTGAATAAGGATTTTTCAAGTGTGAATGACAGGCTTAAATCAAGAAATCGAAAAATAAGTCAAATTAGCAAATTTGAGTCTTATTATAATTTTATAATTTTACAAAAACAGTAAATAACAGTAAACGACCACCGAACAATAATTATCTAATTGTAGATTCCTCAAAACCTATTGACTCCTACATAAAGAGCGTAGTTGACTATATTCAGGATGAAAATAAAGATTGATAAACTTTACCCCTAAAGTATAGAAAAAAATCTATCCTTTAGGGTACTTTTAGTTTAAATGAGAAAATGATGTTGCAACGAAAAAAGATCGAAGCTGTCGTAACAGTAGCTGTGTTCACCTACACAAGTCGGTCTGAAATGCTCATCAGATCCAAGATATAATTACCTTCATTACGAACATTATAAGGAATGACGTTCGACAATAGGGAACAATGAGTGGTTGTATCATGACACCGTAATTTAATTCGCTTGCGGCAACTCGTAACATCTTTGATAATTAAACAAATTCGATCCCTCTCCTAGAAATCCTTTTCAATAAAGGCTATATTTCCAATAAAATATTATGGTAAAATATTTCTTTATTCTATAGTCATCAAGGAAGAAGGAAAGATATGGAGTATATAAAAGATAAACCCCAAAAAACTAAGAAGGATTTTAGCCCAAAAGACGCTGTTTTTGTATTCACTTCTTTTACATTCATTTGTGTGGCTACCATTTTCGTTCTTATCGTTAATGATGTATTCACAATACAAAATTTCTTATCATTTAATCAGCCATTCAGATTGGTAATGAGCGTAGTTCTCGCTTCATTTAGTCTTCTTTTGTTTGGGGTAATTTTAACATTGTTTATTCCCTCGAAATATATTGATGAAACTAACAATAGCTATCAAGACTATTCGGTGTTAGGTATTGTTGCCTTTATGTTTATAGGGGCATTATTTGAAGAAATATTGTTTAGGGGAATAATTCAAAATTTGCTTCTTGTTTTTATAGAATCACAGTGGACTGCAATTATAATAACAACTTTATTATTCTTAGGGATTCATACTCAATACTTCAAAAAACCTATCATGCTAATAAATATAACTGTTCCAAGTCTAATTTTTGGGTGGATATATTTTGAAACAAACAATATTTTAGTACCATTTCTTGTACATTTTTTGTTGAATTTAGGAATGACACTATTATTCAAATACAATGTAATTAGCATTAAAAAGTAATTTTCTAATATTTTAAAGCGCTAACAAGTATTTCCCCATTCTAAATCAAGGACGAGGTAATACTTGTTTATTTTTGACATTAGATATTTAACTACACTAGCAAATATAACAATAGCACCCGTTACTTAATTAATTTCTATCCTTAATTATAGATAGTCCTTTATGTGTCTATATACAATAAACGCTTATAAATTCCAAAGTCACAAAACTTTCCATTTAGTTTTATTTATACTATTACCTCAAAATAATGTACCTTTAAATTTCTCTGGCTTTTTTACATAGCTTTCGATTATAAATCCACATTCTGTGCAAATAATGTATTCAATATCTGAACCTAAACTCATCTTATTTTCTGGATACATAACTCCATATCCACTTTGCTTGCCTCTCCCCAGTTCCTTCTCACCACATTTTGGACATTCTATTACTTTCGTAGAATTCTTCAATTTAAAACCCTCCCTTAATATATCTGAGCTAACTATTATTACGAATGAGCTGTAAATTGGTTCCATCTAATTCAACAGCTTCGTAATTGAATAATTGAGAGCTTCATGTCACTTTACAGATTGTATTCTTTATGTCGTTTTACAACCGCTTCAACACGCATTCATATAATATTTGCATGCCAACCTCCAACTCTTCATCCGTTGCATAAGCATATGATAATCGAATATGCTGGGTATCTTGCGGATCGTAAATATAGCCAGGGTTAATGAGGACTTGTCGCTGCAATAGTTGGGTAAATAACTCTTTATCAACGATTGGTTCATGAAACTTTAACCAAATATAAAAGCCACCTTTTGGCTGACTCCAGCTAGCAATTTCCGTAAATCTCTCATGCAATATCCCCTCAACAAAATTAGCTCTTCGTAATAATTCTTTTCGTAAACACTTGATATGCTTTTCATACTTTCCAGATTGCAGCCAGTGCAGCACAATTTCCTGTGAGATCGCGCTTGAACCGTAATCCGTTTGCATTTTTATATCCGCTAACCGCTCAATCACTGTTGTCGGACCGATTAACCAGCCAATTCTAAGTCCTGGGCTTAATGTTTTCGATACACTCCCAATATATAGCACTTGCCCGCTGTCATCCATTGATTTTATGGGAGGCGTTGTCGCTTCAAAGAGCAATTCATGATAGACGTCATCCTCAATTATAGGGATGCGAGATTGTTTACACGCTTCATAAAGTTGCTTTTTTTCAAGCGCCGTCCACACCCCTCCAGTCGGATTGTTTAACGTAGGAACTGCATAAAACACAGCCTGTCTTTTTCTTTTCCTTTGGGCTAATGTTTGTGCGAGTTGTTCATCACGATCGATAGACAGCATTTGCATCCCAACTGACTGGAAAGGGTGAACTGAATTTAAATAAGACGTCTGTTCCTGGAATACGATAGAACCCTGCTCAAGTAGTCCAACAGCAATGAGCTGCAACGCCTGAAGTGCACCAGATACAATACAAACATTTTGGGGCTTTGCATGGATCCCTCTTTTTTTCATATATTCGCAAATTGCTTCTCGCAGTCTATCACTACCCTGTGGCGATGAATAGCCTAAAGCTTTCGGCTGCAAAGTAAGCTCTTTCAATGATGCTTCAATTTCAGCAGTTGGCAATAAACTCGGTGCTAGCTCCCCAGTTCCTAACCGTATGACATCATCACGCTGCTCGTATTCATTGATTAATTGAATGGTATGATAATTCGGCTTATGAAAGCTCGTGTCAATATAGCTTTGCCAATTTGGCTGTGTTTGTGTAATTAATGAATGCCAGGAATTATGAGCTACATAAATGCCTGAACCTACCTTCGATTCCAATATTCCAGCTGCTTTTAACTCCTCTAAAGCCTGCTGAACAGTACTACGATTGACCCCAAACTGCATAGCAAGCTGTCTTTGTGTGGGCAGCTTTGTGCCTGCCACCCAATCTCCTCGTTCTATATGCTCCGTAATCCATGCCACAATTTGTTGCTGTAATGACATTTCGCTCTGTCTAATTGGCTGCCAGTTCATTCGCATCTCCTCTAACACCTCCAAATTGGGTGGGTAAAAAACCATCCAATTGGTCGTTTTCTTTTATTTATAACATATCTAGAATATTAAATGAAAGGAGGGATATTCATGGAAGCATTTCTTCATGGAATGATTTTAGCATTTGGACTTATTTTGCCCTTAGGCGTACAAAATGTTTTTGTATTTTCTCAAGGCGCAACTCAACCAAATCTAGTTCGAGCATTACCAGCCAGCATTACTGCTGCAATTTGTGATACGCTACTCATCGTACTTGCGGTTTTTGGTTTATCTCTAATCGTGCTGCAATTTGAATGGCTACGCATCACTCTAATGACTGTCGGAATACTTTTCTTACTTTATATGGGCTACACGATTTGGCGCTCCAATCCGGCAACTGCCGATAAAAATGAAGCACTCCCTGTTAAAAAACAAATTTTATTCGCACTCTCTGTCTCACTCTTAAATCCACATGCCATTTTGGACACAATCGGCGTTATTGGGACGAGCGCTTTAAAATATAGTGGCACGGAGCAAATGTTGTTCACGGCTGCATGCGTATTGATTTCTTGGCTGTGGTTTATCGGTCTGATAATTGCTGGAGCATCATTGAAAAAACTCGATAGCTCTGGGAAACTTATGAATATATTTAATAAATGCTCAGCCGTTTTTATATGGGCAACAGCTATTTATCTTTTGACTGGCATTATGTAAAATTTGTTTACATAAAAACGCTCAGGTTACCCAAATCTTCAGGGTACCTGAGCGTTTTGCGAGTTGTTGGTTTGGAATAAAGTTTGATCTAAAATATCCCAAAAATCCATATTTCAAGTTAAATGTTAAGAACTCATTTTGAAAAATGATTGATCAAAACGGGTTATTTCTTTGTGAAATACTATGCAATTTTTATAATAAAGTTTGATCATTTTCTACCTAGTAATTCTAAAACAATCGCGCCCTTTAATTGAATAAGGATTTTTTGTTTATTTGTATATTGCTAGGAAATTATCATTTCAAGACTACGTACTGATTTATGCTAAAAACCAGAATTCGATCCTATAACGACAGTAGCGTCTAGTTCCTCGTCTCTAACCACCTTCGTGGTAAGCCCAGCACCAACAAAGATTTCAAGGGTCTGAGTTGCCTGCATTTCGCTCGTCTCTATTAAAAGATGTCCTCCCGGTGCTAGCCAGAGAAAAGCTTCTTTTGCTACTCTTCGCTGAATGTCAAGTCCATCCTCTCCTCCGTCAAGCGCCATCTTCGGTTCATGTAATCGAGCCTCCTGTGGGAGCAGCTTTATTGCCTCGGTAGGAACATAAGGTACGTTCGCAACTAGGGTGTTCACATGGCCTTTAAGTGCGTGAGGCAGAGCTTTATACAAATCACCTTCAAAAACATGGCCACCGAAATCGGTTACGTTGCGGCTTGCGCATCGTACTGCGACAGGGTCAATGTCAACAGAATACAATTCAACTCGTCCTAAAGCTGCCGCCAGTGCTACACCCACAGCACCTGACCCGCAACATAGATCAACGACGATATCACCAAAACATGACAGAGTTTCCGCCTGGTGAACAAGAAACTCGGTACGTTGACGAGGCACGAAAACGCCTCGGTCCACTTCTATCCGCAACCCACAGAATTCTGCGTATCCAACAACATATTCAAGTGGTAAACCATCGGCTCGCATTTCCACCATTTTCTTGAGGTCCTCTGGAGTTCGTGCCTCTGAAATAAGTAACCTGGCCTCATCTTCTGCGAAAACACAACCCGCACTCTGAAGCCTGTTAATTATACATTTTTCCGTTTTATTGTCCAAAAAGAAATTAACTTCTTTTCCTATTTATCTCACCACTTTCGCTTATTTATAACTCTATATTCGTTAAAAATTGGAGATATCCTTTTTCAACAAAAAGTCCAATTCAAAAAGATACGCACTTATTCCATTAAATTTTAATGAAATAACCCGAATTTATCCTTTGATGGTAAAGTTATATCCTTTTAATGGCTGTAGGGTAGAATAGTGAATAATAATTCCAGTTATTAAAGAAATTAATCCCCAAATTAATGCAAGGAAGTGTACCTGAGAGCTTGGTAGAGTATAAATAAAAAGGCAACCAAGTGAAACTCCCAACATAACATGTATGAAATACAAATAATCTAAATGAACCCAGCAAAGAATGAGAAGATGAGCGACATTTATAATACATATTACGGGAAGTAACATATCCACGTTTAGTTGTTTAATGAGCAACAATACTGGAAGGCAAACAACTATGACACCGGAAGAAAATCCAACTAATGATGAGTACTGATTCGGTTTTGTAGACATTTTCATCACTTTAAATAATGCTGCTCCAATTACAGGAGTGAGTAATCCACCCCAGATATAGAACTCTACTACTGCCTCTTTAGGTAATACATAAGTTAATAGAAATGCTAATAACCAAAAAATAGCACCCGCAATTAACATAAATCCTCCGCCTCGATATCCTTTGATAAAATCATAGCGATCCTGATTAATCTCAATATTTTTAGGTACAAAAGGTATCCTCACAGTTTCCCTCCTCAATTAGACTTCCACATCATTAAATGGCCCGTTTGTTGAATTGTCATAATCCATGTTGTCAACCTTTTTACAAATTATTGGACTTTATTACAAATGATCAATCTTTATTTTAAATCTACACGAGTTATACCTGATTACTTTTCCTGCCTACATGAGCAGTTCCGGGGCTGACCTGATCACTTCTTCTGCTGACCTGAGCAGTTCCCGGGATTACCCGATCTACTTCTTCTGCCTACCCGAGCAGTTTCCGGGCTGACCTGATCACTTCTTCTGCTGACCTGAGCAGTTCCCGGGATTACCCGATCTACTTCTTCTGCCTACCCGAGCAGTTTCCGGGCTGACCTGATCACTTTCTCTGTCTACCTGAGCAGTTTCCGAGCTGACCCGATCACTTCTTCCCCCAACCCGATCAGTTCCCGGGATTACCTGATCACTTCTTCTGCAGACCCGATCAGTTCCCGGGTATAGTTTTTACAGCTTAAAATAAACGGTCATCTTTTCATTAAACACTTCTGTCTCAATATATCGTTCACCATGATCGTCATTCACATAGTGAATATCATGTAACAGCACATTTGCCTTTAATAGTGCTTCGTGCTGCTGGATGATAGTTGTTGCTTTGGCACTTCCGGCAATCGAAATCGATATATATTGCTCAACTGGAAGTTTCATTTTTTTGCGTGTATCTTGGATTGTGCGAATAAGTTCTCTAATTTGCCCTTCTTCAAGCAAGCTAGATGTCAGTTGTACATTCAAAAGGACTCGACATAAAGCATCTTCGGCTAAAATGTAATGGTCCTTTACGATGGATTCAGTCAACACGTACGCTTTTAACAATGTTACCTGTTCCCCATCAATCGTTAACTCTATAGCCCCTGTTCGTTGTAATTCATTTTTCTCCTCATCATTTAAATTCACTACATAATCTTTAACGCTGTTCACTTTTGGTCCAAATGCTGCACCTGCCGTTTTAAAATTAAGCTTATACTGAACAGTTTCATATGCTGAAAAATCATTTGTCCAAACACATTCTTTTATATTTAATTCATCTTTTACGAGCTCGCTATATGGTTGATAATCTGTTAACTCGCCGTCAACAGAGACAATGATTTCACTTAACGGCTGCTTTACCTTGATCCCTTGACTATTCCGTATACTGCGTCCTAGCTCTACAATTGTTAAAATATCGGCCATTTCTTTTTCAAGCTTAGTATTAACGAGCGCTTCATTGTATGTTGGGTAGTTTTGTAAATGCACACTTTTTCCGCATAATTGTCGATATAAATCTTCTGCGATAAATGGCGTGAAAGGTGCTAGTAATTGACAAATTGTCATCAGAAGCTCATACAGTGTACTAAAGGCACCTCGTTTATCCTCTGACAGCCCATTTGCCCAAAATCTTGCTCGTGAGCGACGGATATACCAGTTACTTAGCTCTTCTACAAGCTTGCCGATTTCACGTGTTGCCTGCGTAAATTGATAATCATTCATAGATTTTGTCACAAGCTGGATTGTATGATGTAATCGAGACAAAATCCAATGATCTAGTTTTGTACGTGTACCAGTCTTATCAGCATCGTACTGGAAGCCATCGATTTCTGCATAAAGCTGATAAAATTTGAACGTATTATCTAGTGTATCGACTAGCTTCGATTTCGCATCCATTACATTCTTCTTTGAAAAGCGTTTAGGATTCCAAGGAGAACTGTCGACTAAAAATGCCCACCTTAAAGCATCCGCTCCCTACTGTTCTATCAGTTCAACTGGCTCTAATGCATTTCCTTTACTCTTCGACATCTTCTGTCCGTGCTCATCTAAAACATGCCCTAAAGAAAGTACATTTTTATAAGGTGCTTTACCTGTAAATAAAGTCGAAACAGCTAAAAGACTATAGAAAAAGCCACGCGTTTGGTCGATACCTTCGATGACCACATCTGCAGGGAATTGATTGTTAAACGTATCAAAGTTTCCAAAAGGATAATGATGCTGAGCGAACGGCATTGAACCACTGTCAAACCATACATCAATGACTTCAGGTGTACGTTCCATATCACCCTTACAATTTGGACAAGTACAAACAACCTCATCGATATACGGCTTATGAAGCTCTATGTCTTGTAAAGTGCTCTTCGATAACACTTTTAAGGCAGCAATACTATTTGGCGCCTCTTCATGACCACAATCCTTACAAACCCATACATTGAGTGGCGTTCCCCAATAGCGATTTCGGCTAATATTCCAGTCCACTAAGTTTTCTAAAAAGTTTCCAAATCTACCGTGTTTAATATGATCGGGATACCATGTGACTTGTTCATTATTTTGTAAAAGCTTATCTTTCAATGTAGACATATTGATAAACCAGCTGTCAGTCGCGTAGTAAAGCAAAGGTGAATCACAGCGCCAGCAATGAGGATAGCTATGCTCATATTTTTCCTTATCAAACAATAGCTCATCTTTAGCGAGTATTTTTATAATGTCGACATCACAATCTTTCACAAATTTACCGACAAGCTCTGGGACATCTTCTGTATAACAGCCTTTCAAATCAACAACATTGACAAACGATAGTCCATTTTGCTGAACTGTTTTATAATCGTCCTCCCCATAGGCAGGCGCGATATGGACGATTCCAGTTCCACTATGCTCTGTGACATAATCGGCCAGCACAACGACATGACCTTTACTAACGGTTACGTATGAAAAAGGTGGAATGTACGATACACCTTCAAATTCATGCCCATTATGTTCGCTTAATATTTCAACGGGTTCAGTAAAAACCTTTTCCACTAATGATTTTGCCAAAATATATACTTTATCGTGCTGTTTCACCCGAACATACACGAGCTTAGGATTCATCGCCAAGGCAACATTAGCAGGTAATGTCCATGGAGTCGTTGTCCAGCCAAGAAAATACTCATTTTTACCCTTTAGCTTAAACATTGCCGTAACAGATAAATCTTTGACATCCTTATAGCCTTGCGCAACCTCATGAGAGCTTAATGATGTTTGACAGCTAGGGCAATACGGCGAAACGCGGTGCCCCTTATATAAAAGCTTTTCCTTGTGCACATGACTTAAAATATTCCAAACGGACTCAATATAATCATTGCTTAGCGTTAAATAGGGGTCATCCATGTCAATCCAATAGCCAAGCTGCTCTGTAAAGGAGCGCCACTTCTTCTCATAGGTAAAGACACTTCCCTTACACTCTTGAATAAATTGTTCGACACTATATTTCTCAATTTCTTGTTTTCCTGAGATGCCCAGCTTTTTTTCCACGCCTAACTCTACAGGCAAACCATGTGTATCCCAGCCAGCTTTACGCTCAACTAAATAACCTTGCATCGTTTTATAACGAGCCACGACATCTTTAATCGTTCTGCCAAATGCGTGACCTACGTGTGGTAATCCATTCGCTGTGGGCGGTCCTTCGTAAAATACAAAAGGCTTATTGCTAGAACGATTCACAACAGACGCTTGAAACGTTCCTTCTTGTTTCCACAATTGACGAATTCTTATTTCTCTTTCTACTGTTGTTTCTTTTTTCTCTTCGACTTGCATGTAAATTCCTCCTATACTGTTGTATAAAAGGCATACAAAAACCCCGTCCCAAGTAAGGGACGGGGTTAACCGCGAATACCACCCTAATTCTATTGAAACAGCGTTCAATAGCACTCAGCAACGTACAATCATACGTGTTCTTTTTAACGGTAGACACCCGAATCAGCTTACTATGTTCAGCCAATCTTCTCAGAGAGGATCTTCATGTAACACTTGCACACCGACTTCCACCAATATGTCGGCTCTCTGTAGAACAAAATGAAACACTACTCTTTCTCATCAACGAATTTGTATGCTTTTATTGTCACTCATCGTAACAAACTAATTTCCGGCTGTCAATAATTACAAATTACTAATATCGTATTTGATTTCCGTTCCTGCTGAGCGCTTTCCCGAAGACGTTCAGTCGAAGCGGAAATCAACTTTTACTTTAATAAAATATTACCCTCAACTTTTGGTGATGAACCAATTTCCCTATAATTCATCGAGACATGCTTCGATACTTTTATGAAGAGCTGCGAACTTAGACTTTCCATTTGTTTTAATATAAAAGCTTTTTAAAAAGCTTTTACAGTTAAAAAGTAAAATTCTGTGATGATGTACATCGAGCTGTTCTTTTTTTACTTTTAAAGTAGCAGGTAATTGTTGCAGCAACTTAATAATCTCATGCTCCTCTAAACCTTGCTCAAGCATAGTGAAAATAGGAACTAAAATTCGTTCATCTTCATTGTGAATGAAAGCATAATTTTCTTTCAAAATGGCGTTCCATAATGCGCTTACAATTTCAATATAAGTAGCTATATCTAATTTTGGATTTTTCACCAACTCATCGATTGCATCAGCCATATGGGCAACACTATGAGCCCAGCCTTTACCTGGCACGTAGCCTCTTACATCTGTTTCAGCTGATAAATAAGCTAGTAATTGATCTTTACAATCATTAATTTTATGCTCAGATAAAAAATCGTCTTCATGATCCCTATGTAAAATAAGTGCGATAAGAAGCGACGTAAATGTTCGAGTAAAAACTAAATCTGATTCGCTTTCAGTAATACCCTTAAAAAGCAAATTATTCAGACTATAATCTAAAAGCTCCGCTAAAAGTGAATGCTCAAGTAAGTTTTTTTCTAAAATTAATTCATAAAACGTACTATAAATTAGGTCATCTCTCAGTTCACTATCTAATGAACCGATATGTAATAACATTGAAAGAATTAGCTGCCTTTGATTCTCCTGTTCCCAGATAGTTTCTACACTTTCTAATGCTAGAAGTATTTCTCTTAAGTTATCTTCCTGTAATAAATTTTCATTCATTATCATAAAGCATGTTCCCCTTTGCTGTTTAACATTAAGTCAATGAAATGAAATATTCAAACAATCCACTTGAATGCTATTATTTTTTATAGTTCACTCCACTTTCTTGATACATTCCACAAGATTTCACCTTTATTGTTGATTGACAATAATCACAATTAGCTTGCATAAACAAAACAATACATTACCATATTGTACCATAATTTGAATGCAAAAACTATTAGTTTAAAGAAAAAGGCTAGACATTCCTATGGCACGAATGTCTAGCCTTTTATTACTAATATTCCTCTACTATTTTCGTGCTAACGATATCTTTAAAATCTATGAAAGGATTAGGATAATCTAATCTAATACTCTCACTATATTGTACTTCCACTCGATCACCTATTGATAATGTTTCAGGGACATCCACCAAAGGGAACCACGTACCATTAGTATGTTTCCGAACAATTTCATCCGCGGATAATTTACCAATATCAGTTGAATCTACGCCCGATACAACTAAAAACTCATGTTCCTTTATAGCTACGACCGTCCCTTTCATTGTATGAAGCAATTGACTTTCCTTCGCAGGAATCTTATATTTTTCACGTAAAGAGGCTACTTCCTTACTATAATGCTGTTCAAAATAGTTTTTAGCATCTCTCTCTACGTACCAATTTAGTATCTGGTCATCTACATCCGGATATTCATTTTGAGCATGCTCCCACAATAACTTGAGCATTGCAAATTTATAGGCGATTGGCCTAGCATAACGTTCGATAAACTCTTCTTTTGTAAGATGAAGCATTTGTAAACGTTCTTCTAATGTTGGATTTATTTCAGCGCTAAGTCCTTCCATCAATATTTTTAGATTTTTATCAATTTCTTCTTGTGTAGGCACTAACCCCTTTGATTGTGCATAAGCAAAGGAAGATTCTAGAGATAAAAAACTATTAAAACTTGATGGATACAAGCGATCCTTACCATTTACGAGGGAATCCCTTTGCAAATGTAATTCTAGAATTTTTTCATCTAAAACAGTTGGTATACTTGCTGTTTGCTCCTGATTTTCGCTGAATTGAGTATACAGAAATAGTCCAATACAAACTGTCAATATTATAGACATTACACTATATTGCCAACGCCAAGACCTTTTTTTCATCTCACGCTGTTCCAAATGCTGTACAACATTGGTCATAACACGCTTTTTGCTTTCGCTTAAATCATTTAATACCCTCACATCGACTTTACTCATGCAGCAGGACCTCCCATTCAATATGCTGTAGCTTTGGCTTTAATAACTCTCGTCCACGACGTAACCTTGTTTTCACCGTACTCTCCGGAATACTTAAAAGCTCTGCAATTTCAATAACAGGCATTTCCTCAAAATAAAAATAAATAAGGACCTCACGCTGTTTCAATGGTAGTGCTAAGATGGCGTTTTCAATTAAGGTTTGTTCATCCTGCTGCACTAGCATGTCCCTTTTCATGATAGCCTTCTTGGCAAAAATCTTCTGTTGAACTTGTATTTTTCGGTATGTCCAGCTGCGTAAATAGTCTTTACTTTTGTTGATGACGAGCCTCGATAAATATGCCCGTAATTCTCCTCTTTCTTCATAGTTTTGCTGATTATCGTAAAATTTAATAAATACATCTTGAACGATATCTTCAGCACTTTGTAAATCCTTGACGTAATAAAAGGCAAGTCGGATGAGCCTTTCTGTATGCTGCTGCATTATTTCTTCGAGTTCTTTAATTTCAAGCAACATCTCTCCCCCTCTCTGCCCTATAAACGGTGCTCACGGTATAGAGGTTTGCTTTTTTTGTATTTTTTTTAAATAAATGATACCTGATCTTTGAACTGTGGTTTTCTTGAGTTGTATTTCTTCCTAAGCCGAGTCCAAGGCTAACTCGAGTAGTTATTGGCTTTACCTGATCACATTTCTCGACTACCCGAGCGGTTTTGAGCTTTACCTGATCACATTCCTTGGCTACCCGAGCGGTTTGGGGCTTTACCTGATCACATTCCTTGGCTACCCGAGCGGTTTTGGGCTTTACCTGATCACATTCCTTGGCTACCCGAGCGGTTTGGGGCTTTACCCGATCACATTCTTCGGCTACCTGAGCGGTTTGGGGCTTTACCCGATCACATTCTTCGGCTACCTGAGC
Organism: Lysinibacillus sp. fls2-241-R2A-57; assembly: GCF_030209535.1. Lineage (NCBI taxonomy): Bacteria > Bacillati > Bacillota > Bacilli > Caryophanales > Bacillaceae > Lysinibacillus > Lysinibacillus sp. fls2-241-R2A-57. The sequence goes on along the minus strand of NZ_JARVRU010000195.1, from coordinate 9 downwards.
GGTTTGGGG
>NZ_JARVRU010000211.1:0-32219 GCF_030209535.1 Lysinibacillus sp. fls2-241-R2A-57 | reverse complement strand
ACTAAAATTGAATTTGGCGATTTTTAGCTTAATTCAATTATTCTGCCCCGTTAGCCATCCATGTAGCGCAAAGACAGCGTTATATCACAGAGAATGAAAGATTATTACGTTTCTTTCACGGAAGTACAATAAGTTCAATAAAAAAAGTGAATCTTATTATAATGATAGGTAAGCCTTTGACGTTATCTCCGGCTTTTCCCCCACTTCACACCGTACGTGCGAGTTTCCCAGCATACGGCGTTCCCATTAATCCAATTCATTCAGATTTTATGTGTAGGCTAAGTTGCTACTTAAAGTCAGATTGTGGCGTTCAGACATTGCTTACGCAATTCATTTACTTTCAATAGTTGCTTTTCATCTAATTTCAATGCTTTGAGTAGCATTTGTATTTTCTCGAGGTCTTTTAAGTGGATTAGTCGGTGAATTGATTCATGGATAATCATTAAATTGGATTCCAACAAATCCAATTTATTCTTTCTATGTCTTAAGCAGACGAGTACTTTTCTTCTATTATTAAATTATTTCATTGTTACATTTCAGTCGTAAATGAAACAATAAGGCTCATTTAATTGATCAAATAAAAATCTCATACTTAGTTAGAAAGATTAACTCCATTTTGATTAATCTTTTTTCGAAATGGAGTGTTTTTGCGTTTGCTGATAAATAAAGGTTGAAGGAAAAAATTTTTTAATCAATCTTTATTCTAAAACTACACGTATATGATTAGCCAACAACTTTTCCACCTGTGATTTAAGAGCTTGATTTGCATAACGGAGTACTACATCATTACCTGCAGTGGCAACTTGCACGTCACTAAAGTATTCATCTACTGGTTCCCAACCTACTACTCGTATACGTTTTTGTGCAAGTTCTCGTTTGAGGTTAAAATATTCTTGTCTTAGATCCTTTAGCAATGAATCCATCATTGGAAGAAATACCGTTTTCATTTTAAACTGCTCTAATTTACAATAGTCAACCTGCAATGATTTAACTGCTAGCTCTAACAAAAGATACTTATGAAGTAACTGTCTTTCGTCGGCTTTAATCATAATAATCAGCATCCAGTTGGGCTGATTGAATACTTTGGATTGGAATACTTTTCGTTTTAAGTAGTGTTTCAAGTATGAGTTCATTAGTATTCATCGATTTAATTATTCCAGTCCATTGTGTGATTTTGTAGTCCTTCCACACTTCTAATTTTATGTCCAATTGCTGATTAAAAGCTTGATCAATTGTTTTTTGTAATTCTTCCAGTTCCCACTCAGTCAACTCTCTTCGCTGTTCTGTATGCTCTTGTTTGAACTCTCTAAGAAGCTCTAAATGCTCCGGCAACATCATCGATGCCCATTTAATATTACCCCTGTCTTGTATCATTAATAAATCACTCCTATGCCAAATGACCACCAACTAAGTGATCTCGATTAATAGCTGTACCAGCTTCTGTGAATGAAACTGCTCTTAATATTGAGGTAGCTCCAAACCTGTTACGTATTGCATCCATTGTAGGACCGATTATTTGACGCTGTGGCTTACGATCATCGAATAAATCTAATTGGATACTATGCTCTCTTTCCAGGTTGGATATTCGGACAGATAACTGCCGAGCTGGTTCACCTGCAAAATGTTTATCCAGTAATTCAATACAAGTTTTATACATTACCAGTGTTTCGCTTGTTGGTACTGCAATCGTTTTAGAACGATGGAATCCTTTGGTCATAGCGTTTCGACTATAAGAAAGACCAATACTAATTGTACGGCCAACATAACCTGCATCCCGCGTTCGCTTCATTACGTCCTCACACATTTCAAGGAGCACTACAGAGATTTCTTTTCGTGTGTGGTAATCCCTCATCAGCATTTGGCCCTTCCCAAAACTTAAAGCTCCATTTGTTATTAACGGCTCCCCTAATGTGGATAAATCGATTCCCCATGCATGGTAATAAAGTTGATTGCCCATTACACCAAAGCGCTTTTCTAATTCTTTTAGATCTGTATTAGCCAAACCACCGACTGTTTGTATCCCCATAGCATTTAGATTTGCTTCCATTCGTTTTCCTATGCCCCACATTTCAGAAAGGGGGCGAACTGGCCATAATTTTTTTGGAATATCTTCATACGTCCATTTAGCAAAGCCTGTTTTCTTTGCTTCAAGGTCTAAAGCTAATTTGGCTATTAACATATTTGGTCCCATGCCTACTGCACTAGGTATATTAAATTGGTCAAGAATAGCCCTTTGTATTTCCTTAGCCGCTTCTTCAGGTGAACCCCAAAGCTTTTCAGTACCGGATAGATCAACAAAACTTTCATCGACACTATAAATATGTATGCACTCTGGCGGCACATACTTTGAAATAAGACGAGTGATAGCCATCGACATTTCAATGAAGAAACTCATCTTCGGTTCAAAAAGTTTTATGTCTGGATGCTTGGGTATTTCAAAACGGCGATTTCCTGTTTTTATCTTGAATCGCTCCTTCATAGGTGGCGATGCAGCTAAGACAACGCTACCAGGTTGAGTGAAATTAGCTACGATTGCGATTGGGGTTGTCATGACGTCTAAACCTTCAAGCATTGCCATGCAACTAGCGTAAAAACTTTTCATATCAATACATATAATGGAACGTTCAGGGAGGTTTTCATACATTAAATGATCCCTCGCTCTTTATAAACAACTGAAACAATAACAAGAACATTATCGAGAATAAAAGTACGCTTTGCCTGTTTCTGGATACACCTTTTCGTGATGACTTCAGACTTTGAAATGTACACCATATTTACTAACTGATTGTGTTGCATCGCTTTTATTAACTTATCTTTCATTGTTTCCACTCTCCCTCCGCAAAGAAAAAGAACGTTAGTTCGTATATATTATACGCACAAACGTTCTTTTTTAGAAGTGGTAATTTTTAGATCAGTCTTTTTGATTGATCGAGAACTGATTTAAAGCCCTGTAATTCCCCAATATATCGGAAGTTTTTAATGACACTACAGTTCTAATTCTTTCTAATACAAATGGTATTGTAAATTTATCTGGGCTTAAGGAGTTATTCATTTCTTCCCAATACAACGGTGTGGCAATTAGTCCTTTATCATTACCCTGGGGCGAATACGGAGCTATGATTGTTTTCCCTTCACGGTTTTGTACATAATCTAGATATAATTTATTGTTCCTATTCTTTTTCAATCGTTCTGTTGTGAAGACTCCTGTTTCTTCATATGAAAATGTAACCGTCGGTAACGGGATGTAAATTTGCATTCCCTTCCCACCTAAAGTCTTTACAAAAGATTTCAACTTAATTTGATCAAAGAAGCTTTCAATTTTAGAGCAGCACTAACAGCTAAATGAAATTCAGCAACGGAAGGTGGATCTAAATCAAAAACAATCTCAGTTGGTTTCTCCGTATGAATCGATTGAAATGGAGTATGGAATTCTAGTGCAAGCTGATTACTTAACCAAAACAAAATTTCGATATTATGCACAAAATAAAATTAGTGTCTTCTACATATTTGGTTGTAACATACTCTATTATTTCACTGTCAAATAAATTTTGTCATACATTGCACGTAGCTTTTGCTTTTGAATTTTCCCTGTAGAGGTCATCGGGAACTCATCTACTAAAATAATTTCCTTTGGAACTTTAAAACCAGCTAAATTCGCCTTACAGTAAGCGTGAATCATTTCCTTCGTTACGCCATCTTTCACCTTCACAAAGGATGTGACTGCTTCAATCCATACAGGATGCGGAAGACCAACAACAACCGCATTTTCTACATGCTCACAATTCAACAGCACTTGCTCGATTTGAATAGAAGCTACGTTTTCTCCACCTGTTTTAATCATATCCTTCTTACGATCAACGAAAACAATAAGTCCATCATCATCCATATAACCTAAATCTCCTGTATGATGCCAGCCGAATTTTTGTACTTCCGCTGTGGCCTGTGGATTATTCAAATAACAGCTCATGACATTTGGACCCCGATGAACAATTTCACCTACCATATGCTTTCCTAGTATACGGCCCTCTTCATCCATAATCGCAGCATCATTAATGAGACTTGGCTCACCCCAGTAACTCCCTACCTTTGTGAGCTGATATTGTGGCTTAAACACAACCGTTGCGGGGTACATTTCTGTTTGTCCAGTACCTAGGAAAAATTCAGCATTCAATTGTTCAATTCCCATACGCAACGTCGTTTGATCCATCGGAGCCATCGCATATAAGCATTTATTTAAGGAAGATAAATCATATTTTGAGCGATTTGGATGCAAAATAAGGGCACGAAACATAATTGGTAATGCAAAAATAAACGTAATCTTCTCAGATTGAATCGTTTCAAAAAAGACGATTGGGTCGAACTTTTGCGATACGACAATTTTACCACCTACTAGTAAAAACGTTTGTAAAAATGCATGTTGTGCACAGTGAAAATAAGGCATAACCGCTATTATTCCATCATTAGCTTCTACCTTCATTTCTAATGCATTTGCCATACTAGACATATGCACAGCTATATGAGAAATACAAACACCTTTGGGATTACCTGTTGTACCACTTGTAAACATAATTTGAGCAATGTCACGGTCTTCAATATGAACATTAGGCTCATCCACAGAGGCAGAGCTATAGGCCTTTGTAAAACAAGATGCCCCATCTGAGTGTGGTGTCACAAGTTGTTCATAAGGACTCATAATGGATACATGCATCTTTAGTAACATAGCATCACCAATTACAAGACGTACATTGGCTTCTTGTAAAATATAATCGACTTCAGATGTTGTTAAGCCTGGGTTTATGGGAACCCATACCAAGCCGGCTTTTTGAATGCCATACATTGCAATTATATGCTCATATGAATTTAAGCACAGCGTTGCAACTTTATCTCCTTTTTCCAAGCCAAGATTTTCTGATAAATAATTTGCGACTTGATTTGTGTGCGTATACACAGCTTTATAAGTGTAGCGTTTGTCACCGTCAATAACCGCCTCTTTGTTTCCAAACTTACTCGCTGTTCGTCGTATTACATCACCAATTGCTACTCGATTGATAATCGAAATTTGTTCTTTCACCCTATCGCCTCCTTATGATCCTCTAAATTGTGGCTCCCTTTTTTCTGCAAATGCCGCAACACCTTCTTTTGCATCCGAACTTTCAAAAACCTCTTTAGCATACAAAATTTCTTTATGGAAGGCCTCTTCTATGGGTAAATTTAGTAATTCAATTACTGCTTTTTTTGTGTTTTGAATTGCTAGTGGACCATTCTGACAAATAATATCAGCATATCTTTCTACTTCATTCATTAACTCTTCTTTAGGGACTACTTTATTGATGAGACCAATTTTTTCAGCTTTCTCTGCTGTAAGTTGTTCCCCAGTCAACAATATTTCCATAGCTTGGCAATATGGTATTTGTCTAGCTAAACGAACAAGAGATCCCGCTGCAGCCATAATCGACCATTTTGGCTCTGGTAACCCAAATATTGCATCTTCACTTGCAATACGAATATCTGTAGCCTGTAAAATTTCAGTCCCCCCAGCTAAACAATAACCGTTTACTGCTGCAATGATTGGTTTCCAGATTGGCACGTTTTTTAGAACAGCATCGTTTAACAACCCGAAATCTAGTTGCCCATCAGATATAAGCGGAATAGTCTTTTTTAAATCCGCCCCAGAGCAAAAAGCCTTGTCCCCTGCACCTGTTAAAATTATGACTCTTATATTATCGTCTGTTTGAGCCTCTTTGAAGTATTCTGCAAGTAATTGAAAACCCTCTGGTGTCATTGAATTCATCGCTTCAGGTCGGTTAAACGTAATATATGCTTTAACACCTTTTTTCTCAAATAAGACAGGTTTCATCAATACTCTTCCCCCACTTCATTCAGTGATTTTTTTCGGCGATCCCAAGTATTTATACTTACGTCACTATTTTCTTTTTTCAAAATCGACTTTTGAATCTTTTGTGTTTCGGTTTTAGGTAAACTATCTCGAAATTCGATGTACCGCGGGATTTTATATTTAGCCATCGTAGTCTCACACCACTGGATGATTTTTTCCGGTTTTATTTGTACTCCCGGATTAGTGACGATAAAAACTTTAATTTCTTCACCACGATCGTCATCAGGAATAGGAATTGCGGCTACTTCCCAAATATCAGGATGCGATAATAATACCTGTTCTATTTCAGCCGAAGATATGTTTTCCCCATTACATCGGATGATATCTTTTTTTCTGTCTAGAAAATACAAATATCCATCCGAATCCATATATCCTATATCACCTGAATACATCCAACCATTTCGATAAGCCTTTTGAGTTTCTTCTGTATTATTCCAGTACCCAAGTGTCAGTGATGGACCCGTGAAAATGATTTCTCCTGACTTAAGTGGCAATTGAGGGGTACCTAATTCATCCACAATCATGACCTTGTGGTTTTCAAACGTTTTTCCACAGGATCCAATTTTGCGATTTCCAACTCGGTTAATTGTTCCAGCGCCTTCTGTCATGCCGAACAACTCAATCATTTCCAAACCCCATCTAGTTTCATATTCTTCTATCTTTTTAGGGTTCGCCTGTGCTCCTACCGCTAAACGTAGTGTGTTATGCTTTTCCTCTTCAGAGACTGTCAATTTTGATAATAATGGTAAAATAGATCCTAAATAAAAGAAAACGGTTGCTTTAAATTTATCTATCTCTTGCCAAAATAAGTTCGGTTGAAATTTATCTAAAAGAACAATACTCGAACCTGAAACGAGGGATGCAGTTACAGTAAGTATTTGAGCGTTCATGTGAAAGAGAGGTAAGTAGGTTAACAGGCGATCAGTTTCTTTAAACTTCACTGCCTCAACTGCGGATTTTGCCAAATGAAAGTAGTATCTATGTGGGCACATAACCCCTTTCGGATTACCTGTAGTGCCTGATGTATATAAAATTGAGGACAAATTATTTTCGTCAGGTATTTCACAATCCAAATAACTCGTTTTTTCTAATAAACTCTCCATAGAAATCCAGCCATTTTGAGATGCACCTGTAGTAATAGTAAATATTATCGACTGACATTCTGATACCGCTGGATTTAATACTTCTTTTATAGCATCACCCTCACCAATTAATCCTACAACTTCACTATCATTCAAGATAAAAGAAACTTCCTTTTTTTGTAATGAAGTATTGATAGGGACCATAATTGCGCCTATTCGATTTAAGGCAAACCAAGTATATAAAAACTCCGGTTTATTTCGAAGATACAAAGCCACCCTATCTCCTTTAGTAATACCTATAGAATAAAGTGAATACGTTAAAGCGTTCACACGTTCATACAAATCTTTATAGGTCAAAGTCTCGCTACTCGTAAATAAATACTCTTTATTTGGTGTATGACTAGCATGATAATCTAATAATTGATTTATTTGATGCAATTTTTCAACCTCCTTTTTCTTTCTCCTTTACAAATAGAGCCATTGAATATCCTTACGAAATGTAAATATTCCCTTTGCTAAAAATTAAATCTCCATATACTCATTTGGAATAACTATAAAAATTCAACTAAATTGTTCTCTCAATATAAACTTTTGAATTTTCCCTGAAGGAGTTCTAGGAAGTTCATCTACAAAAATAATTTGCTTTGGTTTTTTGTAACCTGCGATTTTTCCATCTATAAATGCTAAAATTTCTTTTTCAGATATTACCTCACCTTGTTTTAAAACAATTATTGCGCATACTACCTCGATATATTTTGGATCTGGAATACCAATTACAGCTACATCATGTATAGCCGTATGCCGAATTAGTACGTCTTCAACCTCTACCGCATAAATATTTTCACCACCGCTACGAATCATATCTTTTTTCCGGCCAGATATAGTTAAGTATCCATCTTTATCCAAATACCCTAAGTCTCCAGTATGACACCACCCATTCACAAATGTACTCGCTGTCTCTTCTGGTTTCCTCCAGTATCCCATTGATACTGACGGACTCTTAATGCAAACTTCTCCTACATTTCCATAGCTCAAAACATTTCCTTGATCATCCACAATTTTAATTTCTGTAAACGGCATTGGCTTCCCTACTGAATGTCCTTTCAATTTCACATCTTGTGGATCTAACGAAGCTGCTACAGGGGTCCCCTCTGTAAGCCCATAAACTTGCACAAAATCAATATGTGGAAATAAGTAATGTAATTGTTCAATTGCCCAAGGTACAACGGGGTCTCCCCCTGAAAAGATCCGCTTCAAGCTTGTAAAATCATAAATAGAAAGATCACTTACATTTAGCATGTTATATACCATAAAGGGAAAAAGTAAAATATCTGTCACTTTTTCTTGTTCGACAGTAGACAATACTCTCTCAATATCAAATCCCCCACTCCTTGTTAGTATCACTGTTCCGCCCATCATTAAAACGGATAACGAAATATCTTCCATCGCTCCAACATGATAAAGAGGTCCCGTTGACATTGCGATAGATTGTTCATTAATTCCCCATTTGAGTATTTGCATATTTGCAAACCATAACGTATTCTCATGTGACCAAAGCGCACCTTTAGGTCGACCTGTAGTACCTGATGTATACATCAACATGACTGGATCAGATTTATCAATGTCTATTCCTATAACTTCGGATGGACTACCTTTTTCTAATACATCCCAACTATTTGTCCAGTTTGCGGAAGTAATATTCTCATTTTCAAGGCATACATACTCTCTTACTTTAATTGAACTTTTAATAGGTTCTATTTTGCCTTGAAGACTTGAATGAAGACAAAGGATCTTAGTTCCAGAATCATTCAAAATATATTTAAACTCTTCACTAGATAATCTAAAATTTATTCTAACTGCGATTGCACCTAGCTTGGCGATTGCAAAATAAAGAGCAAAATACTCGAGGCAGTTATATAAAAGGATCCCTACTCTATCACCTTTTACAATGCCCATTTGTTGTAGTGAATGAGCATATTGATTCGAAATTCGATTTAGATCACCATATGTCCAAGTTTCATTGGACTCTAATTTTAATGCAATTTTTTCAGGAGATATTGTTTGAATCCTACTTTCAACTCTGTTAACTAAATAGCCAACATTCATTTTGAAATTCCTCCTATTCAATTAGCCTTCCATAGCATCTAGCAATTCTTTATCTAACTCCAAATTTGACTTTTGAGTCATTAGAGAAACGGTGATAAATACAATAATTGAAACGGAAAATGCAACTGCACCAATGATTACCCCAGGTGGGAGTAAGATAACCCCATATTTCGCGCAAATCTCTAGTACAAAATTTAATACCAATCCAACGCTTATACTTGAGACAGCTCCATATTTCGTTGCCTTTTTCCAAATTAGCCCCAATACTACAGCTGGGAAAATAGCAGATGCGAAAGTTCCCCAACCAAATACCCCTAATAACGCTACCAATGTATCCATATAAAAAGAGAATAGAGTTGAAATAACAAGTAAACCAACCACCGCTATTCTGTTCCATAACAATTCATTTTTCACTTTAATATTAAATGCTTTTGGTATATCTCTTGTTAAACCCGAAGCACCTAAAGTTACAAAACTTGAACCGGTAGACATGATGGCTGCCAGTAATCCTGCAATTACTAAACCACCTGCAACCGGAGAAGTAAAATGCGTAATAAATACTGTTAATGCCTCATCTGGTGAGGTTAATTCCGGGAAATCGCCTTTAACATAAAGAGAACGAGCAGATAGCCCAATTCCTATAACTAATAGAGTACTCAGTGTATAGGCAAACCCCGCTGTGAATGCTCCCCATTTTAATTGCTTCTGATCTCTTACCATTAAAAACTTTGTTATAAAATGGGGTTGACCAGCGGCCCCTAAACTAAATAAAAAAATCCAGCAAGCAATAGAAACCATTGAAAACGTTCCAAATGGAGAAGCCAATAATGGATCAAAGCTTTTTAGATTCTCAGTAATACTCTGAACACCGCCACCTACATTTAGTGCCATGAAGAAAATAAAGACGGAAACAACAACCATAATGACCCCTTGAAATAGATCCGTATATACACCTGCTAAAATGCCTCCACCTACGCAGTAGAATCCTAAAATGGCAAGTCCAATCAAAGCTCCAACCATTGGAGTTACACCAAATATCGTATGCATAATAATGCCCATCGCCTGAACTTGTGTTCCAAGATAGCCAATTACTCCAAGAGTAACTGCTAATCCAATCCATCCCCTTACGGCTTTACTGTTATATCTTCTTTCCACTACATCACCAAGTGTATATATTTCTCCTAGCTCCCCAACTTTCCACATTCTTTTTCCAACTAAAAACCAAGTTAATGCAAAGCCTAAAGGAGCTGCAATTCCGACCCCAGCTAGAAACCCCATTCCTCCGGAGAATGTTAACCCTGTCCCACCTAACATTCCAAAACCACTTTGAATAGAAGAAAATGCAGCAATAGCCATGACGAACATTCCAAGGTTTTTACCTGCAATTAAAAAATCACTAGTTGTTTTGGTCTTCCCAGTAGCCCAAACCCCAATCAAAATACAAATTAGTAAATAAATAACTGCAATAATAATAATTGTACTATTCACTTACCCACCCCTTATTGTCAGATTCGCCAACCCAATGTAATATTAATTGTTTAACGTTTCCTCTTTTGAGAAGGTCCATGCATATAATAAACAAATTAAATTTGCTAACGGCCAAATACCAAGTATATATAAAGCCATACTCGGAGTTAGTCCAAATATATATTTACTTCCTCCTGTAGGTGTGTCGATTGTTATAATATCCAACCATGCATACAAAATGATATATACAATTACAACTGACACTGGAATCCACATTTTCCAAGGATTTTGTTTTACATTTTTCAAAATCCCAAATAAAATAGCAATGCCAATTACGATTAAATAGGGGTAAAGAATGAATCGCCATGAACCTGTTATCGTCCCAATAAAAGTTATAATGACAAGGCTTAGAAGTGTGTAGATGAGCTTATCGATAAAAGACATATTTCGAACCCTCCTCATAATTTTACAAATCAAACATTATCCATCTAAATGTTTTTCAACAAAGTTTGTGGTCCGATAAATACTTTTTTAACATGAATGACATAACTCATTTCTAATTACTTCACCGATTTTTCCATATGCAAGATATTTAACAAAATGATAGTTTGTTACTGATTCGATATTCTATGCGTTTGTAAATATTCTTCTTTTAGTTTTGATTTTTGGATTTTTCCAGCTGGTGTCATCGGTACTTAGAACCTCCTCAAATAAGATTCCATTATTCGAAAGTTACTTATTATCCGCCTATAAAGTCAATAATAAATAAGGGCTCTTTTAACTATATTTCAGCCCTTATATTCCACGCCTCACAATTACCGTTAATATCCATATAATCAAGATTTATATTTTTAAAATCCTTCGTTCCTTTTTCCAATTCATCTAGCTATATTCTTCTTATCTGAAATACTCTTTTTACTTTCCATAGCTTGCTTCAAGACCACTTCGAGCATCTATTTGAATTCCATATTGGGGAACAGGATTGTTGACTTAACCTTGCTAACTCTTCCAATCCTTTTACCAAACCCTCGACTACATCTCCCCATTTAACACCAATATTTTCCCCCTAACTATCTCTCTTTATTTACCAATACCTTTATTACCCCAGTCGTCACAGGCTCACCTGTTTGTTTAACAATTTTTTGATTACATGTTACAACACCTGTACCATTTCCTTTGTCTAGTAAATCAGTTACTTCTAGTTCTACATGAATCGTATCATCTATGAATGTTGGATGAATAAAACGAAGATTTTCTATCCCATAAAAAGCGACTATGATATCCGGATCCATTACTTGAAGCCCAGTTGCAACTGACAAAATAAGCATTCCATGCGCAATCCTTTGTTTAAAAGGAGTGTTCTTTTCCGCATATTCCTTATCAGTATGAAGCGGGTACCAATCTCCGCTAAATGCAGAAAACATTACGATATCCGATTCCGTTATAGTACGACCTCTAGAGCACCATGTTTCATTAACTTCAAAGTGTTCAAATTTTTTATTAAACATTTTATCAGCTCCCTTTATTTCCGAATTTTCAGTTTTCTAAATTCGTAAATTTGTTTTCAATACTTTTCCAGTTGCATTTCTAGGTAATTCCTCAACCAATTCAATTTGCTTCGGAATTTTAAAATGGGCCAACTTTCCTTCGCAAAATTTGCGTACATCCTGTAAACTCATTTGCTCATTCGTGTTTTTCAAAGCAATAACTGCTTTCACAGACTCACCCCATATTTCATCTGGATATCCTACAATAGCTACCTCTTTTATATTTGGATGCCGGAATAATACTTGCTCAACCTCAATAGGATAGACATTTTCTCCTCCAGTAATTATCATATCTTTCATACGATCTACGATATAGATAAAGCCCTCTTCATCCTGTTTAGCAAGATCCCCAGTATAAAACCACCCATTTCTAATTGCATCTCTTGTTGCTTTCGGCTTATTCCAATATTCAATAAAGATATTAGGTCCCCTCACAATTAACTCTCCGACTTGACCAACCGGTACTTCTTTATCAAATATATCTACGATTTTAATATCCGTATGCATCGGAGTTTTTCCTACTGAACCATTTTTCCTCATACTATTATCACTATCAAGTACGCAGACCATAGGGGCCGTTTCTGTTAACCCGAATCCTTCAAAGAATGGGATGCCTCGCTTCTGGAAAAATTCAATAATTGTGAGTGGACAAGGAGCCCCACCCGAAATATTAAATTTTAAAGAGCTTAAATTATATTGATCTAGTTTCGTGTATTGTGTAATGGCAAGCCACATTGCAGGGACTAGAAACAACGATGTTATTTTTTCTTTTTCAATGATCTCTAACGTAGATTTCGGATCAAATTTATCCTGCAACACTACCGTCCCACCTTTATACAATGTAGGTGTAATAAATATATTCATCCCGCCGATGTGAAACATTGGTGCTACTCCTAAAGTAATCATATCTTCGGCAATCGGTAAGCTAATGAGACAATTTATAGCATTCCATTGTGTATTACCATGTGTTAAAACTGCTCCTTTTGGTCTTCCAGTCGTTCCTGATGTATACATCATCATGTGTGCATCTTTTAGACCTATTACATACTCTATCTCATCGTTATTTGCTTGAATGAGAAGTTTTTCAAAATCTAAGTCCTTTTCAGTTTGACTTTCTCCAACGCGAATAAAAAAATGTATTTGCGATGTCCTTGATTTCAGCCCATCCACAATAGTTTCAAGTCGATCATCATAAATGAAAATAATCCCACCTGAATCATGAACAACATATTCGACTTCATCAACACTCAATCGGTAATTAATCGGTACAAAAATCGCACCTATTTTCGCACAAGCAAACAACGCTTCCATTAATTCATTTCTGTTAAAGAGCAATGCATTAACCCGATCACCCTTTCTTACGCCGAGATTCATCAGGGAATTTGCCAATCTATTCACTCTGTCATTCAATTCTCGATAAGTAAATCGTTTGTCATTGTAGATGATTGCAGTTTTTTCTGCTTTGCACTCACTATGCTTAACAAGCCAAGAACCGATGCCATTTATCATAAAATATATAATTCCCCTTTCTACTATTCCATCAGATTTATCCCTATAAATAACGCTTCAAATTGTTTAGGTAGTTCTTGTTTTTGACTTTCCCCTTTTGTTGCCATTCATTGAACAAACACAAGCAATTAAATACTTAGTGAAACAGTTGATAGCACGATGATCTACAGGAAAATCTTCCAGCACGTTCATGTACTATACTTTTTTAATTCGACGTAATTTGAAGTTTTTTTGTTAATATTTCATTCATGATTTGTGTTGTTCCTCCACCGATAGATTGAATGCGTGCATCACGCCAATAGCGTTGAATAGGATAATCCATCATATAACCATTTCCGCCGTGAATTTGAAGGGCTTGGTCACATACTCTACTTACCATTTCTGCCGAATATGCTTTTGCCATTGTTGCTTCTGTTGTTACATCGTTGCCTTTGTCATATTGATAAATCGCTCGATACGTAATATGTCTTGCTTTTTCAATTTCAACGGCCATATCTACCATCTTATGTCGAAGTACTTGGAATTGAGTTAGTGGTCCGCCGAATTGTAATCGTTCTTTACTATATCGAATAGCCTCTTCTAGTGCCTTTTCGGCTAGTGTAATACTAGAAAGAGCCATCGTTAATCTTTCCCATTGGAAATTAATCATTACATATTTAAATCCTTCATTCACAGTACCAATCAAATTCTCTTTAGGTACTTTTATATTTTCAAAAAACAATTCACCCGTATCAGATCCATGCCAGCCCAATTTTTCAAGTTTCTTTCCTACAGAGAAACCTTCCCAATCTGTTTCTACTATTAAAAGGCTCATACTACGATGCCCTGGACCATCAGCAGTTTTTGCAGCTACAATTACAAAGTCAGCGTTAACCCCATTTGTAATAAAAGTTTTAGAACCATTTAAGAGATAATGATCACCTTTATCTACCGCTCTTGTAGTTATTGAAGACACATCACTTCCAGAATTCGGCTCAGTTATACCTAATGCGGCAATTTTTTTTCCTTCAATTCCTGGTTTCAAGTATTTTATCTTCTGCTCATCATTACCAAAACGCCAAAGAGGAGTTAATGCAATTCCGATATGAGCAACAATTGAAGCACCTATCCCACTCGATCCGCACTTTGTTAGCTCTTCATTAAAAATAGCATCCATTATAAGATCAGATCCTGCACCTCCGTACTCTACTGGAAACTTAGTCCCCAAGTACCCTAATTGCCCCAGTCTTTCAAATATACTTCTCGGAACTTCTCCCGCTGCTTCCCATTTGTCAACGAATGGAATAATTTCCCTTTCTACGAATTTCCTTACCGAATTACGAAACATGTTATGTTCTTCATTAAACATCCAGTGGGTCATATTATCACTCCCTTTTTTCTAACTTACAGGCCTATTTGTTTCGATATGATTTCTTTCATAATCTCATCTGCTCCAGCACCAATACGATGAAGTCTAGTGTCACGCCAAATGCGTTGAATAGGGTATTCTGACATATAACCATTTCCACCAAATATTTGGAGCGCTCTATCTGCTACCCAATGAGCCATTTGCGCGGCTGCAAATTTTGACATTGAAATTTCTTTACTCGGTACTTCACCATTTGCGAAACGATATGCCGTCGCATATGTTAATTCCTTGCATATTTCTATTTCCGTTTTCATTTCTACGAGTAGATGGGCAATCACTTGAAAATTAGCGATTGGTTGTTTAAACTGACGTCTCGTTTTTGCATATTGATATGCAAGATTATAAGCATATTCCGCCATACCGATTGATCCTGCAGCAGAAATCATTCGTTCCCCTTGCAGCTCCCACATAATATAAGAGAAGCCCTTACCTTCTTCTCCAAGTAAATTAGCATCAGGTACTCTAACATTGTCAAAAATCAGTTCGGCAGTATCTGATGAGCGCATGCCCACTTTGTCAAGCCTTTTACCAACAGAAACACCAGGACTGTCAAGATCCACTAAAAATAAACTGATTCCTTTATAACCTGGTTCATCTGACGTTCTTGTAACGAGTGTAATAAAATCAGCACGTGTACCATTCGTTATAAACATTTTAGAGCCATTTATTATCCATTCGTTGCCTTCCTTTCGTGCCCTTGTCTCTATGGAAGCAACGTCTGAACCATGATTTGGCTCAGTTATCCCAATTGCAGCAAGCTTATCACCTTTTATCGCAGGTTTTAGAAATCGTTCTTTTTGATCGGCACTTCCAAATTGATCAATTGGAGGAGTCGCCATGTCAGTTTGCACTGAGATTGCCATTGGGAAACCCCCACAGCCGCATTTTGAAAGTTCTTCTGCAAATACAATACTAGTAAAATAATCTCCGCCTTGTCCTCCAACTTCCTCAGAATAACGTAGTCCAAGAAAACCGAGATCACCCATTCGTTTTAATATTTCTATCGGAAATTCACCCGCAGATTCCCATTCTTCAACAAATGGTTTAACCTCTTTATCTACGAATTTACGGATAGTTTTACGAAGCTGTTCATGTTCTTCGGTAAAGTAAGGTTCGTATGCCATACCCAGACCTCCTATTCTCAAACAATTTTTATCAGCATCTAATTTAATATTTTGATTGCCAGCCCAAGCTAGTTAGTAAAAACAATCTCCACTCTTATCATTCCTGCTGTTTGTCGATTCCTCAGTGAAGCAAGAAAACAAACGACTTCAGCTACACAACCTTCCCCTAAGTTCAATTCAAAGTTATGTCATGTGGATAAAGAACTTTTTTAACTAATTTCCAAGGAGAATTACAACCTCTTGCTCTTGCACGAAGTCACCTTCGGCCACTTTGATTTTTTTGACGACTCCAGTTTCTGTTGCTTCAATTGGAATTTCCATTTTCATTGACTCTAAAATAATTAGTACGTCCCCTATTGATACTGTATTGCCTTCGCAAACCTCTATTTTCCAGACACTTCCGCTCATCGGTGATACTATTTCCATTAGTTTCTCCTCCCTATTTTCCAATCCATTCGGGTTTTCTTATTTCTAAAAATGCGAATACATCTTCTTTTAAATCTTTACTTTAGAAAGATACAATCCTCAATGTCGATAAAATAATCGAAAGACTTCATAAAATCCATTTGCTCTGTATTAAAATAAGCCTTAAGCCTGTCTTGAACAAAATAGTGTAATTTCTGTTGCCACAGATGCCCTTACCTCTTGACGCAACGCATCTTGTTCAGCTGTAAAATATCCCATTGTTATCCCCCTCGTATTTCCATACGCATTAAATTACTTGCAAAACACTTCCCTAAATTATCAACACGAAGCGATGCTGATCCTCCTCCATCGAGCGCTTCACTCAATACAAAATTTAACGCATAAATTGTTGGTACTTCATAACGCTTAACCTCGCCAAATACAAGGTCTTTAAAATGAGCTGCTACTCGCTCCGGTGTTACTTGGTCAAGAAGTATGTGGTAATCCTTTGCATCCTTCGCAAATACAGCAATGTTGACCTTATTTCCTTTATCACCACAGCGGGCATTTGCGATTGTTCTTAATTGTATCGTCATGAAACCACCTCCAACTCCACTTGCACATGCTGTTCTACTAGTTGACGATTCACTAACGTTGACCACATGCCTAGCAATTGTCTCGGTGGAATCGTAAAGAAGCCCGCTAATGACGGTGGTCCATTTAATGCTAACGGTGGCAAATACCTTTGAATCGCTCGCGCTAATGGTCTTGATTTTGCCTTTACGACAATACGCAAATAAATTTCATTTATATCCTCTGACGGGGGCGTCGCTAATGGTCCGTGCAATGAATTATAGCCAACATAATCAAATTGCAGCTTTTCAAACGGATTGCCTTGCATTTCAATTTTTTGCATAACGATTTCTTGCGCCTTTTGAGCTTTTTTATAGGCATCTGGCCAGCTATAGCCCATTAAAGATTGACCTAAAAAACCATCCTCATAGCCCATCACCACCTTTAAAGTTGATGGTGCAGGCTTTCCTTTAATACCTGTAACACGTACTGTATTGGGCGCGACTTCTGTTAACGTAACCTCTGATAAATCAACAACAACATCCGGTGTTATATAAGCTGACGGATCATGAATTTCATACAGTAGCTGCTCACGAACAGTATCAAATGACACGAGTCCACCTGCTTCTTCTATCTTCGTAATCATAAATTCGCCAGATTCCTCGACTTCTGCAATTGGGTAGCCGATAGATTCCATGCCAGGAACCCCTTCCCAATCACCACTGTAATTGCCTCCCGTCGATTGCGCCGAGCATTCAAGTAGATGCCCCATCATAATGCCAGCCGCTAGCTTATCCCATTCATCCTTAGTCCAACCGAATTCATAAATAAGCGGTGCTAAAAACTGAGCAGGGTCAGTTGTGCGACCGGTAATAACAATTTGCGCCCCTTCCTGTAAGGCCTCTACAATTGGCCAAACACCTAAATAGGCATTTGCAAAGAGCCAGTTTTTATCTTCTAATACTAATGGTTTTTTTGTATCTGCATGAGATAAATCTATACCTTGCTCATACCAAGCCGGCAATGTCTCTAGTACATTATCCCCCGTCACCACAGCAATCTTTAAGCCGTCCATCCCAAGCTCCTTGGCAATCCGCATAACCTCATCTTTCGCAGCTATTGGATTAATGCCGCCAGCATTCGTTAGTAGCTTGATACCTTTTTCCTTCACAAACGGTAAAAGGCTTGTTATAGAATTCGTTAAATCTTTTGTATAACCATGTGATGGATTTTTAGCATGATCCTTCGCTAAAATGGCCATTGTCAGCTCGGCTAAACAATCGAAACATAAATATTGTACGTCACCATATTTTGCTGTTAAAACAGCAGGCTCGATCGTATCACCATAGAACCCTTGTGCTGCACCAATTCGAATTTTTCTCATTGCTTCACCCTCTTTTATTCGATTCTAAGTAAGATGTCATCTTCTTGTACGAAGTCTTCTAGCTTTATCCGAATCTCCTTTTCTCAGATTCAATCGGAATTCCTACAGCAACTGCTAACTTCCAAACAACTTCACTAACAGAAATAAAATATTCATAGTTAACTACTCCTGTTATTTTCCTGTCCAATTTGGTTGTCGTTTCTGCAAAAATGCTTGTGCACCTTCCTTTAAATCTGCACTTTTAAAGCTCACTAGACGCATAGTCGCTAAATAGGTCATCGCATCACCTACATCCATTTGTGCTGTTTTTTCAAATGCAGTTAGTGCCATTTTTACAGCAAGTGGACTATAACTAGCTAACTTTTTCGCCCAATTTAGAGCTCGTTGTTGTAGCTCTTCTGCTGGAACGACTTCGTGCAGTAACCCGTAACGAAGTGCCTCCTCGGCAGATAATACACGTGCACTTAGCATTAACTCCATCATTTGACGTTCACCAACAGCTCGGCGTACTAGCGGTAAAATTACATATGGCACAAGTCCTAGCTTAAGCTCTGTTAGACCGAGCTTAGCGTGTTCACTACCAATAGCGATATGACAAAGCGCTGCAATACCAGTTCCACCACCAAGTGCTGCTCCATTAATGGCTCCAATGATCGGTTTCTTCATCACATCTCGTAGTTGAAAGAGCCGTGTGCTTTGTAGGCCATCCTCATACAACGTTGGCACATCCATTTCTAAAAAAGACTGAAACTCTGCTAAATCGCCACCTGCACAAAAGCTCTTGCCAGCGCCAGTAATAATAATCGCCGCAATATGTGAAAGTTCATTTGCTGTCTCAAATGCATGTACAAGCTCTTCTGTTAATTGCGTAGATAGCGCATTATGTGACGTTGGATCATTAAGTGTAATCGTTACAATCGCGCCATCTTCCTGCCAGACTATTTTTTCATATATCATGACTTCACCTCCTATACAGGTTTCACGGCATTTCGTTTTGGCAATGTATAAGTTTGCTTTGTCTCATAATACGCAAAGCGTGCCGTTACCTGCTCGCGCACCTCATCAAAGCCTATTACGTCATCAATAATCATTTGCGATGCTAATTTATAAATATCAATATTCTCACTATATTGCTGACGCTTTTGGCTAATAAAATCTGTTCTTTCCTCCTCTGGAAGCTCGGCAATTTTGCCTGCATAAACGGCGTTAACAGCTGCCTCTGGTCCCATAATGGCAATTTGCGCGCTCGGCAATGCTAGGACAACATCTGCACCAAACGCCGGACCTGCCATCGCATATAAACCTGCACCGTAGCATTTTCGCGCAATCAGTGAAATAATCGGTACCGTTGCCTCGGATAAAGCTGAAATCATTTTCGCACCGTGACGAATGATGCCACCCTGTTCAACCTTCGAGCCAATCATATACCCCGGTACATCAGCAACATATAAAAGTGGAATGTTATAAGCATTGCAAATCATAATAAAGCGCGCTGCTTTGTCTGGCGAATCGATAAATAATGTTCCACCTTTCACTTTTGGCTGATTAGCAATAATCCCGACAACACTGCCCTTCATACGAGCAAATCCGGTAATTAGCTCCTTTGCAAATAATTTTTTATATTCAAACCATGAGCCCTCATCAATTAGCTGATCAATTAGTTCATACATATCAAAAGGTGTATTTTGACTTAATGGAATAATCTCTTCAATACTTCGTCCCTTTATTGGAGGCTTTGCCTCAGCTGTTGGTGGCTTCTTCTCCCAATTCGTCGGCATCAACTGTAAATATGCTTTACACGCCTCAATGGCCTCTTGCTCAGATTGCACAAGTACATCCCCTAAGCCACTTTTCGCACAATGCATTACGGCACCACCCATATCCTCCATGGACACTTTTTCACCAATGGCCATCTCAACCATTCGTGGTGAACCTAAATATGCACTCGATTGCCCTTCAATCATAATGACTAAATCCGAAAATGCTGGTACATACGCAGCTCCAGCTGGAGATGGACCAAATAAAATCGTAATTTGCGGCACAACACCTGACAATTGAATTTGATTATAAAAAATACGTCCTCCATGACGGCGCCCTGGAAATACCTCTAACTGGTCGGTAATACGTCCTCCAGCTGAGTCAATTAAATACAAAATCGGATACTTTAAAGACATGGCCTTTTCCTGTAAACGAATGTTTTTTTCAACGGATTTTGCTCCCCATGAACCTGCTTTCACCGTCGAATCTGCGGCAATAAAACATACAGGTTTTCCATCAATCTTACCAATACCAGTTATCGTTGCATCACATGGTAGCGATGGATCTAAAGCTTCAGCAAAAATATTATCCTCAATAATAGTTCCCTCATCAAAAAGCTTTGCTAAACGATTCCGTACAAATAATTTACCCTGTGCCTCATTGGCCTTATGTCGTATTGTTTTACCACCTTTTAATATTCGTTGTTTTTGTTCTTGAAAAACTTGAAAGTCATCACGCATAATCTTTCCCCTCCTTCTTACTTTTTATATAAGCAATTTGCGTGCCAAATTGAAAAATAATTATTATATATGCTCTTTTTTCTGCAGCAATTTTAAAATTTACACAGATTATAGGTAACCTCCTTAAGTGTATCTAAGTCATTCTCTCCCCCCACAAAAAAAACAGAAATAAACTATTATTTGCTAGATATTTCTACTTAATGTACAATTTACAATAAAGTTGTTTGGTTTTTAAGACACTTGTCCGAACAGTTTGTACACCTTTTTAAGGGGGCGATTTTTTGTTTATTCACGAGTTTATGTCAACGTCATTTATTCGCGTTACACCAACAGCAACCATTAAGGAGGTGATACAGCTATTTGAAGAACAAAAACAAGATCTTGCAATCGTTTATCAACACGAGCAGTTCATCGGTATTGTCACCAAATACTCCTTATATCGCCTGTTATTGCATACAAATTCCCTCCAACAAGTAATTACAGAAGCAATTATTGAAGATGTTTTTACGATAAATGAAAACGATCTGCTCTATGGCGGGCGCCATACCTTACGAACGCAAAAGCTAAGTAATGTTGTCGTCATTAATGAACAACAGCAAGTAACTGGTGTTATTTCTAAAAATGAAATCATTACAGGCTTTATACATGAGTTAGATTCACATACACAACAACAACGCAATATTTTAAACTACTTACATGACGCGGTGATTACCGTAAATGAGCATATGCAGATTACCTTTATCAATAAATCCTGCAAAGATACTTTTCATACTGAAAAATTAGAAGAGAACGAATTATTAACAGCCTATTTTCCAGATTTTCTTCCCTTAATTCAACGTGTGCTACATACAAAAAAAATGTTAGAGCAAAAGATGCTCATACATCGTTTTTCTTGTCTAGCTTCCATCCTTCCGATGACTATGTTGAACGTAACAACTGGCGTTATTATCGTGCTAAAGGACTTAACAAAATTAGAAAAAATCGCCTCCGAATTAGAGACGACAAAGAAAATGGAACTTGTACTACAAAATGCTTTAGACGCGTCGTATGATGGCGTTGTCATAACAAATAGCCACGGACAAATTACACGCATTAATGATTCACTTTTACACCTGATCGAACGAAATGAAAAGCAGGTACTTTATGAATCTATTTATTCTATTTTCCCTATGCTCCCACCATTTCCAAACGCCTTTAAAGGCATGGTACTTACATTAAAAGAACAACGGGGAATTGTCTCAAGTATTCCGATTCAACAAGAAGGACAGCTTGTTGGTATGCTTTATAAATTTGTATTTCAGCAACTACATGTTTGGAAAGAATTACTTGGACAAATTGACCAATTAGAAGATGAGCTATCCTTTTATCGTGGGGAGCTTGTGAAAGCAGCTAAGCATGATGATCATTTCAATTTAATTGTTACAAATGATCTGCAGCTTATTCAACTCAAGCAACAAGCCTTTAATGTAGCCAAATCTTTGTCGACCATTTTAATTACAGGGGAAAGTGGTACAGGTAAGGAATTATTCGCAAACGGCATTCATCAAGCGTCTGGACGAAGTGGTGCATTCATTAAAATTAACTGCGCTGCTATTCCTGAACAACTCATTGAATCCGAGCTTTTTGGCTATTCGGACGGGGCTTTTACGGGAGCAAAGCGTGGCGGCAAGCCTGGAAAGTTTGAGCTTGCGGAAGGCGGAACTTTATTTTTAGATGAAATTGGTGATATGCCATTACCCATTCAGGTAAAGCTATTACGCGTGTTACAGGAGCGAGAATATGAACG
Organism: Lysinibacillus sp. fls2-241-R2A-57; assembly: GCF_030209535.1. Taxonomy (NCBI): domain Bacteria; kingdom Bacillati; phylum Bacillota; class Bacilli; order Caryophanales; family Bacillaceae; genus Lysinibacillus; species Lysinibacillus sp. fls2-241-R2A-57. The sequence continues at coordinate 9,434 of NZ_JARVRU010000211.1, read as the reverse complement.
ACTTGGTGATACAAAAGTGAAAAAAGCAGATGTACGCATTATCGCAGCAACAAATAAGCACTTGCCAACGCTCATTCAGGAAGGTAGTTTTCGTGAGGACTTATACTATCGTATTCACGTTATTCCATTACACATCCCACCACTACGAGAACGAAAGGGAGATATTCCACTTCTTGTCGAAGCATTACTACACAAAATTTCGATTAAGCATCAGCTACCACCCTATAGAATCGACCAGCATGCACTACAGTTATTATTGCACTATGATTTTGTCGGCAATATTCGCGAGCTAGAAAATATTTTAGAGCGTGCTATCTACTTATCACCGGACACAATGATCAAACAGGAGCATATTATGATTAGCCCAATTATTCGTCCACATGATGAATGTAGTCCTTCACTGCATAAGGATAAAATTGATGAAACAGAACGCCGTGGTATTGTACAGGCCATTAAATCGGCAAACGGCAATAAATCGAAGGCCGCCAAGCTACTCGGCATTAGCCGTTCGACATTTTACTATAAATGCAAGAAATATAATATTTCATAGCTAAAAAAACGTATATTTCAGTATAGAGAAAATACTGAGTTATAAAGAAATAATCCCTTCCATTCAAGAGAGTGAAGAATTCACTGTGCATGTTCACTTTTTTGTAGGTGGATTAACTTCTTTATACTAAGAATAGTTCGCAGGAAAAATTAGATATTCTCTTGAAGAACTAACATCATCCACTAGCCACATTAAGATACAAGGCATTCAAGATTATACTTTAAAATAAAATACTTTCCAGTTTATAGGATAATAAAAAGCAGCTGTACTTTCAGCTGCTTTTTAAAGATTTCTCTGCTTTACCTTATAATACGAATGACGCAGGTTAGTGCAAGCAAGATAACATTATAAAATAGTAAAAAAACAGATACGCAGTTTGTAAAGTACTCATTTACTTCATAGGCTTCAACCTTAAAGTATCTAAACAATCAAAATATACGAAAGAGAAATTGTTCAAACTAACTACTATATTTTTCATTTACCATACGTACTAAATACCTCAGTAGCAATCTTAAAGGTAATTTTTTCAAATGTTTGCAATGTAATATTTCTGTCCCCTCTTTCAACATCTGCTAAATACGATGTCTGCAGCCCACACTTCTCTGCTAATTCTTCTCGAGTCAACTTTTTATGTATGCACTCTGGTGGCACATACTTTGAAATGAGGCGAGTGATCGCCATAGACATTTCGAGAAAAAATGACATTTTAGGTTCAAAAAGCTTAATATCTGGATGCTTAGGTATTTCATAACGCCTATTTCCCGTTTTAATTTTAAATTTCTCCTTCATCACTGGTGAGGCTGCGAGTACGATACTACCTGGTTGCTCAAAATTGCCAATAACTACAATGGGATCTTTCAAGACATCTAAACCTTCTATCATGGCAATACAGCTAGCGTAAAAACATTTCATATCAATACAAAAATGTCCTTGTGCGGCAGATTGTCGTAATTCATATCACCTCACGCTTCCGATGTGTAACCGGGAGTATTGCTAGAACATTGTTAATAATAAACGTACGCTTTGCCTGCCTCGTAAAGCAAAATGCTGTAAAGGAATCACCAACAATCTTCATGATTTTCACACGCCTTTTCGTAATGACACCAGACTTCGCTACATACATCATGCTAACTACTTGTTGACGCTGCATTGCTTTTATTAACTGTTCTTTCATCTTAGTTGCTCCTTTTCACTAGCTCTGTTATTACCTGAGCTTTACTTCCCTCCGACAAAAAATTGGTGAGTATAACAGTGCTGTTTTTCACCACAGAACAAACGTTTGTATATTTATTATACGCACATACGTTCCTAATTAGAAGTGGTAATTTAAACTAATTTTTAAGGAGGGTGATGTAGCCTTAGAGGACAAATAAAAAAATAGGCGTTCGTGTAAGCCTACACTAACTTTGGAACATATTCTGTGCTGATGACAAGTATTGAAAATTAATGAGAAAGGATGTAATTATTAGCTCAAATATTGATTATACTTCTCCGTCAACACAGTTCACTTTTGATGTAAATGACAGTACTCTCTTTAAAAAAGATAATCAGAATTATATTAATGTCTTAGGTGTAGAACAATTAAATACGTTAGAAAATACGTCCTTGCTTGATATTTTTCTAAGTAAGGACAATGTGATAGAGCCTCACTATCATCAAAATGCAGCAGAACTTGTTTATTGTGTTTCGGGTGCTGCTATCGTATCTATACTTAACCCGTTTACAAAACAGATTCAAAACTATCCTATAACGCCTGGTCAAGTTGCAAATGTACCGCAAGGCTGGTGGCATTATGAAATAGCTACTGAGGATGACACGCATTTACTAGCAATTTTTGATGCTCCAACTCCTGAAGTCATTTTAGGTTCAGATATATTGAGATTTACACCTTCTAATATTATGGCTCACACTTATTGTTTAGATGAAAAGCAATGGAAGAAAACAATTGCACCTGTAATACCGTCAACATATATTGGTCCACCTAAAGACTGCAATCGTGTAAAATCGACTTCTGAAAAGCAAAAAAATCCTGATTGTAAGTGTAAACAGAAGCCCAAGCCTAAGCGTAAACAGCCAAATTATATGAACCCATATCCATATCACTACCCATATGTGTATCCTTATGGCTCATATTATTAATTGCTAAACAATATAGCCTAATAATGCATTGGGTGAACAGCTCTACACCTTCATCGAATAAAAATAAATAAACAGGAAAATCTATAGTTTAAAGTAATAGCTTTGTTACTACTAAAAGAGGTGTAGAAAATGGAATTATTTCCAGTGATCCATACAAATTTTTGGGATGCCGTAATAGCCGTTCCAGCTGTGTTAATTATTACACAGCTAATTAAGGTATTTATGCATGTTCAGCCTAAATATGTTCCAGCAATCGCTCTTGCTATTGGCTTGATTATTTCTATCTTCATTAGCCATAGACACAATCTTATTGCAGGAATATTTATGGGCTTTTTTTATGGTTACGCAGCTATCGGAAACTTTGCCGCATTAAAAACAACCATTAATAGCTTTAAAAATAAGAAATTAAAGGAATAAACCTTTTATTAGCTCATCACTAGAAATTTGGGATGACATTTGTTAAAACGTATGTGCGGTTTTTCGGCTGACCCGAGCGATTCTTCGGTTGACCCGATCTTTTCTCTTGGACACGAGCAGTTCTTCGCCTTACCCGATCACTTTCCTCTTGGACCCGAGCAGTTCTTCGCCTTACCCGATCACTTTCCTCTTGAACCCGAGCAGTTCTTCGGCTGACCCGATCACTTTTCTTGTGGACCCGAGCGAATCTTCGGCTGACCCGATCACTTTTTTCGTGGACCCGAGCAGTTCTTCAAATGACCCGATCACTTTTTTCGTGAACCCGAGCGGTTTTTCGGCTAACCCGATCACTTTTCTCTCGGACCCGAGCAGTTCTTCGGCTAACCCGATCACTTTTCTCTCGGACCCGAGCAGTTCCCCGGCTAACCCGATCACTTTTCTCTTGAACCCGAGCAGTCCACCCGCCGACCCGAGCAAGATGACCCTTTTATTGTAAAAAATGATTAGAATTTCATTAATCAGCACATCCTAATCTCAAATAAATGAACGATAACATGAGTTAGGACGTGTAACTATGGAATTAGTAAATGGACAGCTAGAATCATTACGTTTCAAGGAGATTTTTAAGATTTGGATACAGCTCGGCGTTAATAATGGCTATATCGCTTCAAATCATGCGTTTTTCAAGCACGCTGTTGATAAAAATTTGAAGGCCATCATCGTCGAATTTATTCAATGTTTAAAAGAGGAAAATAAACAGCTAACCGCGTTATTAAAGGATAATGGAGTGCTTGCCCCGTCTACAGCAATCGACTACGGAAAGTTGAAAATGGGAGATATTCGAGGGAAAACAGCTATTAATGATACAGAAATCAGCGCCATTGTAGCAATGAATATTGCTTCTTCTGTTATTACAGTGAGCCAAGCTTTAGAAATTTCTATTAAGAAGAAAGATACTACAAAATATGGAGAGCTTCATATGAGGTATGCCATACTCGGTGCTAAACTGGTACAGCTAAGTAAAGATAAAGGGTGGTTACTGGCCCCTGCTACTATTTAATGTAAAAGAGCGCTCGCTTCCACAAAAACGAGCGCTCTTTTACGTATTATCTTCTTCTCACAAACAATAGCTTATACCACTGATTCACTAGGAATGGGAACACAGACAAACTATAAATAAAACCTAATTGTGCTGGACTTAAAATGGCAACTTCAAACACACCTGTCAGCATAGGGATAAGCAATACTGCATGTAAACTTAATAAACCGATAAAAAATGCTAGCCACGTATATTTATTTGAAAATACTCCAATGGCAAAAATAGATTCTTTAGATCTGGAGTTGAAGCCATGCACTAATCGTGATAAGCATAATGTTGTAAACGCCATAGTGCTCGCCGTTAACGTATCTCCTGTTGACAACCCGATTTGAAAGGCAACAATTGTGGAAATAGCAATTAGTAACCCTTCGAGCACTACTTGGATTGTAAATGCTTTGTTTAATAGTGGCGTATGAATATTTCTAGGCTTGTCCTTCATTGTTTTTTTATTATTCGGCTCTAAACCGATGGCAATCGCTGGCAGACTATCGGTTAGTAAGTTTATAAACAACAAATGCACCGGCGCGAAAGGAACTGGTAAGCCTAAAATGGTTGCATATAAAACAACAAAAATCGCACCTGCATTCCCTGATAATAAGAACAGGATAGCATTTTTAATATTCGTATAGATGCTTCTTCCATTTGCGATAGACTTGACAATCGTTGAAAAATTATCATCCGTTAAGATCATAGAGGAAGCATCCTTCGCTACCTCTGTGCCGGTGATGCCCATCGCCACACCAATATCAGCTTGTTTTAGGGCAGGGCCATCATTAACACCATCTCCCGTCATGGCAACGACCTTTCCCGTTTCCTGCCATGCTTTAACGATGCGAATTTTTTGTTCTGGTGTTACGCGGGCATAAACAGAGAAATCTTTAACCTTTTCTTGCAGTTGTTGATCCGTTAAATCTTCAATTTCATGCCCTTCAATCGCTTCTGATGGATCATTTAAAATACCGATTTGACTAGCAATAGCCATTGCCGTAATTTTATGATCACCGGTAATCATCACCGGTTTGATACCAGCTTTTATACAGTTTTCAACCGCTACTTTGGATTCTTTTCTAGGGGGATCCATCATAGCGACTAAGCCAACAAAGATTAAATCTTTTTCCGCTCTCACATCAATTGCGTGATTTCCCTTTACCTCTTTGTAGGCAATTGCTAGCACCCTTAACCCATTCATAGAAAAATCACGATTCACTGCTTCGATTTTTTGACGCTGTTGTTTTGTAATATTAAAAATACCATTTGAAGTTTCGATTTTCACAATTTTAGGTAAAAGGACATCTAACGCTCCTTTTGTAATCAAGATAGATTGCTGATTAATAGTATTTACCGTACTCATGAGCTTTCTATCTGAATCAAAAGGGATTTCGGCCACTCTTGGATAATGATCTCTTACCAGTAATTCGTCAAAATCATATTGCTTCCCTAATTTTACGAGTGCAATCTCAGTAGGATCACCAATTTCCTTACCGTCCCTTTCCACAGCATCACTACATAATATTGCCTTTAACATCAGATTTTCCTCGACTGCATTTCTAGTGTTTAACCGATCATATGGAATAATTTTTTCATCCACATATACCCCTTGAACAACCATTTTATTTTCAGTTAATGTTCCTGTTTTATCTGAACAAATGACAGATACACTTCCAAGGCTTTCAACGGCATAGAGCTTTCGTATAATGGCATTTTCCTTTGCCATTTTTTGTGTCCCAAACGCCAGTACAATGGTCACAATCGAGCTCAATGCTTCTGGAATTGCTGCCACGGCAAGTGAAACAGCAAACATAAACGATTCTACAAGCGCACGTCCTCGAACAAGGTCAATCACGAAAATAGCTAGACAGATTAACGTAATACCTAAAGCTAATTTTTCTCCAAACTGATCTAAACTTACTTGTAAAGGTGTTTTTTTCTCTTTCGCAGTATCTAGTAAATTGGCAATTTTGCCGATTTCCGTTTGCATACCGATTGCCGTAACTAGAACAATACCACGACCATTTGTCACAAAACTTCCAGAGTATACCATGTTCTTTTTATCAGCAACAGTTACATTGCTTTCTTTGATGGGATCTATAATTTTCGCTACAGCGATAGATTCACCTGTCAATGAGCTTTCATTGATATGCAAATTATGACTTTCTAATAATCTCCCATCTGCATTTATATAATCGCCAGCCTCTAAATAAAGAAGATCTCCGACGACTATATCTTCCGAAGAAACCTCTATTAGCTGATTATTTCGCATTACCTTTGCAATTGGAGAGGTTAAGGCTTTTAAATTATCCAAAGACTGTTCTGCCTTGACGTGTTGTACAGTGCCTAGAATAGCGTTTAAAATAACGACAATCATAATGACAATCGTGCTTTCTACTTCCCCTAATAGAAATGAAACGAAAGCAGCAATAATTAAAATAATGACTAATAAATCTTTAAACTGTCCAAAGAAAACGGCGAATGTACTTGTTTTTTTGCCTTCTTCTAATACATTTAAGCCGTATACCTCTTGCCTCTTTTGAACGTCATAATCACTCAATCCTTGATCTGTCACATTCAAAGTTTTCATAACTTCAGCCGATGATTGTTGATGATATTCTGACATTCGATTCCCCCTCCATTTGAATTTATTGAACTATCCTGTCAATAAAAGAAACTCTCGATACCCACCCTATTCTGAACGCCTTTCTCCTGACTAGATTCAGGAAAAAAATGTTTGTATTAGTTAATCAATTTAGATTCCTATTAGTAGATTTCTTGAATTACCTTAAATTCACTTGAATATATAAATCATCAGAATCTCTATCTACTTGGCTCTAAAATACTTTAACTACAACAATCTATTCCTTGTCCTATTCCAGTATGATAATAATCGCTATGGAAATTAATTAAATATAACGTAACTTCAATAATCTACTCTTGCTAGCTATAACATAAAAAAGACATTTGGAATATGGCTACTCCAAATGCCTTTGTCACATGCATAAACTCCCTAATAGACCAGTCCTGCAATTATTTAATTATTTTACTTGTTTCTCTTTATTCGCTACTAATAAATAATCAAGTGCACTCATTCTAGTAAGTTTATGCGTGAACTTTATAGCATCTGCTTGAGAATCAAACATAAAGTTTTCGAGTTCGTCTGTTGGTATATATTGATCAGCAATTTTTCTTTTTAATTTTCGTACAGATAGAGTGTGGGAATCCTCTTCATATAAAATAATAGCACCCACATTGCGGTAAAGCGTCTGGTCAATCGTTGCGACAACTTTCACATTTAATCCGTTAAACTCTGTTAAATCTATTTGCATGTATTTACCAACCCCCTCTAAACTTACATTCTATCTCTAGCGATCATTGTCCTTCTTTTCCAGCAGCATTTTTGGATATTTCATCTCGCTCTAAAATCTATGAGTTGTTGTGAGCCGAATTCAACCCTAACTTAGTCTCATCTGAAACTGGTACTCTTTTTAAAGAGAAAATAGCACAGCCTAAAGCACATAAAACTAAAACGGCACCGAAGCTAGCTAAATGCATAACAGATCCTGTAACAGTAAACATAGCTCCACCAACAGCTGAACCTATAGATATACCGATTTGTAATGCAGCTGTATTTAAGCTTTGTTGAATATCAGATGTTTTTGGATCAATTTGTATTAAATAATTTTGTAATGGAGGTGTAAGTGCCCAGCTAAGTGCTCCCCATAAAACTGTAACAACTAAAAAGAGTGGTAAAGCGACAATCGTATAAGGAATAATAAATAATACAACGGCAAATGTTGATACAACAAGTAAAATTGCTTTTCCAGTACCAATTGTATCACTTAACCAACCACCAAGAGCATTCCCACTGACAGAAGCGATCCCGAAGATTAAATAACAAATACTAATCCAAGAGGCGTTCATATCAAATGCTTCTACTAAAAATGGTGTTAAATAAGCATATAACATATAATGACCAGCTAGCATAAACAATGTTGTTAATTGCGCACTAAAGATTTTTAAATTTGCTAATGATTTAATTTGTGCCTTTAATGGAACAACTTCTACAACTGGCATTTTTTCAAGTAGTAACGCAATAAGAATCATTGATATAGCTGAAAGAAGAGCGATCCCTAAAAATACAGCTCGCCAGCCAAATGCCTCTGTCACAAATATCCCCACCGGGACACCAATGACAAGTGCCGAACTCACACCTACAAAAACAAGACCTAAAGCTTTTGCACGATGTCTTGGCTCAACAATTTTTGTTGTAATCGTTAAGGATAAAACAATAACCAACGCTGTACTCATCGCGGTAAAAATTCTAGCAATCATAACTGTCGTGAATGTCGTACTAAAATAAGTCATAAGATTTCCTAAAGTAAAAATAAATAAAGAAATAAGATAAAGGCGCTTCCTTTCCACTTTTGCCGTTAATGATAAAAGGACAGGCGCAGATATTGCATAGACGAGAGCAAAAATAGTAATCAATTGTCCTGCTGTTGCTAAGGACACATTTAAATCCTCGGCAATTGCTGGTAATATCCCCCCCACAATCAATTCCACCAATCCTACTGTAAAGGTAGTAACGGCAAGAATATAAACTCTCCAATTCATAATAATCACCCTTCTAACCTTCATTATTGTAGGGAGGGTTTTCTATATATGTCTAAACATCTACCGAATAAAGACAAAAAAAATCCTGACTACAAAAATGAAGCAAAATTTTTGTAGTCAGGATTTTATGGTTCCTGGTAGAGACCCTCAATCCATATCATTGAGGTTATACAGATCAAAATATTTACTTTAGCTATAGTAGCATATTGAATTTTACATGACAACCGTTTTTATGAATCTACTTCATCCACTCTTCTTTCTCATCTAAAAAACGATTCGTTATAGCACTCTCCATCATCAAAATTCAATTTATCATTGTAACCACCTAGCTGCTTTCATCAAAAAAAATCCATTAACAAGAGATAAATTTTAGATTTTACTTATAATTCTTCAAGTTTGAACATACATAATAAAATAACAGAATATTGCGAGGTGATTGTTTGCGTATATTAGGTTTAGTATGCTATTTTCTAATGTTGTTTTATGGCGTAGAACTAGTAGTAGAAGAGCTCACAATCGATGAACCAGCAATCAATTCCCCAAGTCTGAGCAAACAGCAAATCCCCATCGAGTAGGAGGGAGTGATTAACTCCCGACCTCTCACACCACCGTACTTACGGA
>NZ_JARVRU010000006.1:0-32268 GCF_030209535.1 Lysinibacillus sp. fls2-241-R2A-57 | reverse complement strand
TATCTGTGCGAAAGCGTAGCGACAGCAACAACAAATGTTTTCTGTAGCGAAAGCAGAGCGTCAGCTACAAAGCGCTCAGTCCGAACGGAAATCAACCTCGCGTTATGGTGAAGCCCCTTAAAATTCAAGTACAAATTATCCAGAAACTAGCCAATAAAATTATTTCAAATAAACTAATTACTTATGTATAATTAGTTTTTCTTTAATAATGCACAAAAGTATGACATAATTTTCACAGATTAGCGGGAAAAATAACCTTATTCCTAATAAATGAATAGGGTTTAAATTTTGGTGTCTAAACCAAGGTGAATGAAAACTAGAGGTGAAAGAATGGAAAGATTACAAAAGGTCATTGCGTATGCAGGAGTTGCGTCAAGACGTAAGGCGGAGCAATTGATTTTAGAAGGTAAAGTAAAGGTAAATGGAGTCGTAGTACGTGAGCTTGGTACAAAGGTTTCAAACTCAGATACGATAGAAGTGGAAGGCGTTAAGCTTGAGAAAGAAGATAAGGTTTATTATTTACTATATAAACCACGTGGAACGATATCGGCTGTAACAGACGACAAAGGACGCAAAACTGTCACAGATTTGTTTAAGCATATTCCACAACGTATTTTCCCAGTGGGCCGCCTTGATTATGATACATCAGGATTATTGTTATTGACAAATGATGGCGAATTTTCGTATATGCTGACACATCCGAAGTTTAAAATCGATAAAACTTACATTGCTCGTGTCAAAGGTATTCCAACGATCGAAGGTTTAAAAAAGCTTCAACGCGGGATTAAACTAGAAGATGGAAAAACTGCGCCAGCAAAAGTTAGTATGACTTCTTTTGATGAAAAAGCAGGCAAGGCAATCTGTGAAATTACTATTCATGAAGGGCGAAATCGTCAAGTGCGTCGCATGTTTGAGGCGATCGGTACTCCAGTTGTTAAACTGAAACGTGAGCGCTTTGCCTTTTTAGATTTATTTGGACTATCACCGGGGGAATATCGTGAATTGTCAAAGCATGAAGTGAAACAATTGCGAGTGTTAGCAGAGACAGGAAAAATCGGATAAACGGTCATTTTATCAAGAAAGTGAAAAATTACTATGTGAATGGTGATGTTTTCACTTTCTTTATGATGAAATCGTTCATAAATCATTCATAATTATTAGCTAAGCGTTTTTGTTTTAATTTGCTATAATAGGTGAGAATAGTACATCAAGATTAACCAGTTGAAATCGTTTCCATAATTTTGGTGTCTGGCGTATAAGCGAAAGACGAATTTGGCAAACATAAATGTTGTAAATTAGACGGTAAAATCTATACATATGAATGTTTGTATAAAAAGCTTAGCGTCAATAGAAGTTACTCTAAGCCGTAATTGATAGGGGGTTTATTAACTTGGAGAAAAAGAAAAAACGTCTCGTAATACGTACCATTATTTTAGCAGTTTTAGTATTAGCGATTGGTTACACGGTATACGGAACAGCGACAAAGGATAAAGTAGAGTTAATAGCAGTAGGCTCTAAAGCACCGGACTTCACGTTAGTAGATTTAAACGGTGAGAAACATAAGCTGTCTGATTATAAAGGGCAGGGAGTATTATTGAACTTCTGGGGAACTTTTTGTAAGCCTTGTGAGAATGAAATGCCTGCAATAGACCGTCAGTATAAAATCTATAAAGATCAGGGTGTACAAACATTGGCTGTCAATATTGCCCAAACAGATTTTGAAGTACAAAATTTTGTTGATAGACACGAGTTAACGTTTCCAGTAGTTATTGACAAAACGAAAAGCGTTACGACTACCTACAATGTAGGTAATTTACCAGCAACTGTCCTTATTGATCCGGATGGTAAAGTAGTCAAAATTACTACTGGTGAAATGACGGAGAAACAAATTGCTTCGTACATGGAATTAGTGAAGCCAAAATAAGGAGAAAATGACTATGGAAAACATCATTTGTGCTTGTGGTCATAGTAACCCATATGGCACGAAGCTTTGTGAGAAATGTGGTCGTCCTTTAACTGAGGAAGGTAAAGAAACAAAAGTTGTAGATATGCGCTACGACGGAACGGCTATTCGTTCAAAAACGTATAATAAAACAGTCATCGATAAAATTTGGAATTTTTTCTCGAGTGTCAAAGTGGGAATTGCCCTCATTATTATAACGTTAGTCGCTGCGTCAATTGGAACAATTCTACCTCAAGAAATTTATGTAAATGCTCCAGAAGCTAACAAAGCAGAGTATTATGAGAAAGTGTATGGTTGGTTTGGTAAAGTCTACAATAGTTTAGGACTTTCAGATTTGTACAGTACTGCATGGTTCCAGGTTTTGGTAGGTATGCTTGGGATCTCTATTATTGTTGCGAGTTTAGACCGTGGTATACCATTGCATAAATCTCTGAAAAATCAACGCGTTAAACGTCATGAAAGTTTCATGAAACGTCAACGGATCGTTGCAGAAGGACAAGTGCAAAACCCTGACGCAACATTAGATAAAGTTGAGCAAAAAATGACTCAATTAAAATATAATGTTCGTCGTGATGGAAGTGCACTTTTAGCAGAACGTGGCCGTTTTGCTCGATATGGCCCATACATAAATCATGTCGGTCTAATTATCTTTTTAGCAGGTGTTATGTTGCGTTTAGTACCTGGCTTTTATGTGGATGAGACGATGTGGATCCGTGAAGGTGAGACACGAGCTATACCAGGTATGGACGGCTATTTTATTAAAAATAACGAATTTATTTTGGAAACTCATGACAATAAGCCACAGGGCGAGCAAGTGGCCCAAGGTGTTAATGTTGTGGCGAAAAACTTTCAAACAGACGTTACATTATACAAACAACCTGAAGGTGCTATCCCTGGAGATTTAGAAAACCTTGAAAAAGTGAGAGATTACTCGATTCGTGTAAATCATCCATTAAAAGAAGATGGTTTTGCGTTATATCAAATGAATTATCGCCAGAACGAATTGAAGCAGATGAATTTTAATTTGGTGAATAAAGGAAATGAAGAAGAATCACTTGGTCAAGTTGAAATTGATTTAACGAATCCTAAAAAAGAATATGATTTAGGAAATGGTTCTTCAGTAGAAATTCTTGTTTATACACCAGATTTTGCTGGTTTTGAAAATGGAGAACCACAGACGAAAACATCAACACCAAATAATCCAGCATTTTTATTTAGAATGAAAACACCAGAAACGCCAAAAGGTGAAGTAAGTTTTGTAGAAATCATGAAGCCACCGCTTGAACCACTAGGTGAAAACAAATATAGAATGAAATTTGCTGGTGCAGAAACACGTGATTTGGCAAACTTTACAGTTCGTAAAGATAGTACGGTACCGATTTTATTTTTAGGTGGTATTATTTTCATGATCGGTGTAGTAATCGGTTCTTATTGGAACCACCGACGATTATGGATACAAGTGGAGCCAGATGGTCGAGTGTTGATGGCTGCCCATGTAAATAAAAATATGTTTAGTATGAAAAAGGATTTAGATGCCGTTACTTCATTTGCTGAATTACCACAATATGAAGATCAATTAGAACAGCCTGAAGACGCCGATAAGTCCAAAAAGCGCGGCAATAAGAAAAAGGAAGGTGACAGCACCTTATGAGTTTGATTGATATAAGCGGAAACCTGTTATTTGCAGCATTTATAGCTTATTTAGTAGCAACATTATTATTTGGTGGTTCGATAAAGCAATCGAATGCTACAGGCAAAAATACTGATAAATGGGGCAAGCTTGCAATTATTGTTACAATTATTGGTTTCCTAGCGCAGCTTGGTTATTTTATTACTCGTTGGATTTATACAGGGCATGCACCCGTTAGTAATATGTTCGAATTTACCACTGCGTTCGGGATGTTCATCGTAGCGGCTTTCATCCTAATTTATTTTATTTATCGACTGACAGCACTTGGTTTGATAGCGTTACCAGTTGCGTTACTGATTATCGCTTACGCAGCAATGTTCCCAACTGAAGTAACTCCATTAGTTCCATCATTACAAAGTTACTGGCTAACGATTCATGTTATTACAGCTGCTTTAGGTCAATCGATTTTAGCGATTAGTGCTGTAGCAGGACTGATTTATTTATTAAAAGTAGTTGATTTGAAAAAGCCTTCTAAACAACGTTTTTGGTTAGAAGCAGTAATGTTTTTCCTAGTGGTAGTAATTGGTTTCGTAGTCGCTACTTTAACTTTTAGTGCAATGGACTACGAATCAAAATATACTTATGTTGATAAAGAAGGTATGGAACGTGAAATTACCTACAACATGCCGCCACTATTTGGGATGAATGAATATAAGGCAGTAGAAGAGCATGGTATGTCTCCATTAGTAGAAATGCCAGGGCTCATTAATGCAAAGAAATTAACAACTGTTGCCTGGTCATTATTAGTAGGTGCAATCCTATACTTGTTAATTCGTTTAATTACTCGACGTCGAATTAGTGAGATTTTCCAACCATTTGTCAAACGAGTAAATCTACAATTAGTAGATGAAATTGGTTACCGTTCAGTGATCATTGGTTTCCCAGTATTTACGTTAGGGGCCTTAATCTTTGCAATGATTTGGGCACAACTTGCGTGGAGTCGTTTCTGGGGATGGGATCCTAAAGAAGTGTGGGCACTTATTACGTGGTTATTCTACGCAGCGTTCCTACATTTACGTTTATCAAAAGGCTGGGAAGGTGAAAAATCTGCCTGGTTAGCATTAATTGGTTTCGGAATTATTCTGTTTAACTTAATTGCTGTTAACTTGATTATTGCAGGTTTACACTCATACGCTGCAAGCTAAACTGAGATGAATCCGTTTCAAAAAAACTGATTAATTTGAGCACATATGAGATTTTTTACGTCGCTAGTAATTAGAAAGAAAGCCTTCTTGCTGTGGCAAGAAGGCTTTCTTTTCTTTTCAATATGTGCTGTACCATGTACAATAGAGGGTAGAGAAAGATTAGAAGAGAGGGATCGTGAAAGTGTCAGAAAATATTTCAGTATTAGTAGTAGATGACGAGGATCGTATTCGACGCTTATTAAAAATGTATTTAGAGCGAGAAGGATACCTTGTTGACGAAGCAGAAAATGGTGAACAAGCGATCGAAAAATCTTTAGAAAAAGAGTATCACTGTATTTTATTAGATATTATGATGCCTGAAAAAGACGGGCTTGAAGTATGTGCGGAAATTCGTGAACGAGCAGCAACACCAATTATTTTATTAACTGCAAAAGGCGAGGAAGCGAATCGTGTACAAGGCTTCGAGCTTGGAGCGGATGATTATATTGTAAAACCATTTAGTCCTCGTGAGGTTGTCTTACGTGTGAAAGCCATATTACGTCGTTCACAAGCATTCTCACCTTCGACAAATGCATCTTCATCAAAAGATTTAGTTGTGTTCCAACATTTAATGATTGATCATGATGCGCATCGTGTAACAGCAGAAGGTATCGAGGTAAATTTAACGCCTAAAGAGTATGAATTACTTTATTTCCTAGCAAAATCGCCAGACAAAGTATTTGACCGTGAACAATTACTAAAAGAAGTTTGGCATTATGATTTCTTCGGAGATTTACGTACAGTTGACACACATGTAAAACGTTTACGCGAAAAGCTCAACCGTGTATCTGAAAACGCTGCAAAGATGATTGTTACTGTATGGGGCGTTGGCTACAAATTTGAGGTTGTTAATGAATAGAATATGGAATAGTGTTGTCGGGAAGCTATGGGTAACCATATTGCTTCTCGTTTCATTTGTATTATTTGTTTTCACGGTTCTAATGCTCGAGTTTCTTCAAAATTACCATATGCAGCAAGTAGAGGGCTCCTTGCGTCAAACAGCAGCAACCGTTGCAAGTATAGTAGATGATAATGAAACAGCAGAGTCGACTTCGGAATTATTAAAAGATATTTTACCAGAAAGTACGAATGCCCTTATTGCAATCAACCATGACAAAGTATCGTTTTCGTTGCAGGAAGGTGTAAATAAAAAAGAAATACAAGATACGATATTAGCTAATAAATCTTTCCACGAAATTTTTCAATCCGATGAACCAATCATTAAAGAAATGATGATGCCGTCTTCCACAGACAAAGATACTATGGAATCATATGTCGTACTTGGTTTCCCATTAAATGTAGAAAATGCAGTGCACGGAGCGGTCTTTATTTATCAAAGTCCAGATGCACTACATAAAACATCGAAAGAAACGACGAAAATTGTCATTTTATCTGCTGTCATTGCCTTTGTTCTTACGACATTTTTCGCCTTTTTCCTATCATCACGAATTACGTCACCATTGCGTAAAATGCGTGAATTGGCGTTTGAAATTGCTAAAGGGAATTTTGAAGCGAAAATGCCAACAACACAAAATGATGAAATAGGCCAGCTTGCTGTTGCCTTTAATCAAATGGGACGACAATTGAAACACAATCTAGAAGTGATCAACCAAGAAAATGAACAGTTATCAAATATTTTAACATCGATGACAGATGCGGTCATTACGTTTAATCGTGATCGTACAATATTATTAAGCAACCCACCAGCAGAGCGTTTAATGCAAGAATGGTTTGTCAATAAAGGCTCGCAAAGTGCTAAACCAATCCCGCCAGAGCTATATCATATGCTGGATCATGTACTGATGTTTGAGGATAAGCTTGAAGAAGAAATTGAGATGGATGGAAGTTACTATACGTTTACGATTAGCCCTCTTTATAGTGGGGAATCGATACGTGGAGCTGTTGCAGTTATTCGTGATATGACAGAGCAACATCGCTTAGAAAAACTGCGTTCAGATTTTATTGCCAATGTGTCTCATGAGTTACGGACGCCGATTTCGATGCTTCAGGGCTATTCAGAGGCCTTAATGGATGATGATTTTATTCAGGATCAAGAAGAACGAAATGAGATTACAAAAATTATTTATGATGAATCAAAACGTATGGGACGCCTCGTAACAGATTTGTTAGATCTTGCGCGTATGGAATCTGGCCATATGACTCTTTACAAGGATGAGCTCCCAATTAATTCAACATTTGAACGAATTACTCAAAAATTTGCACAGGTTGCCAAAGAGAAGCATATACGTCTAATGTTTAACAGTGAATTTAATAACGAAGCTACGATTAGCATGGATGAGGATCGGATTGAACAAGTGTTAACGAATTTAATTGATAATGCTCTCCGTCATACTACTGAGGGGTCGGTAACAGTTAAGGTTGAGCAGGAGCCAACCTTTGCCAAAATATCTGTTCAGGATACAGGGCATGGTATCCCGCAAGAGGACTTGCCATATGTCTTTGAACGTTTCTATAAAGCAGATAAGGCACGTACGCGTTCCAAAGGTGGAACTGGCCTAGGTTTAGCTATTGCTAGAAATATTGTTAAGGCACATTCAGGCACTATTATGGTAGATAGTGAGCTGAAAGTGGGAACTACCTTCACGTTTTATTTACCATTCGATTAAAGCATCACTACTAACTTATTTCAGTCGGTGTCCAAACCCCACTGAAATAGGGGAACTCAGTCTAAGAACGCTACGCCCTGAGGCAATTTATCTGTGCGAAAGCGAAGCGACAGCCACACACGACTGAGTGACCAACATCATGTTGCTGTCGCTACGTTAGCACTGCGTTTTCGCACAAAAAAACATCTGTTGGCCTAAAGTCTCCGGCGATGTCATGGAATCGGAAAGGAGTTTCACATAGGATGTTAGCCTAAAAATCATCGCATCCATGCTATAACGGCTAACTGACCTGCCTCGTGCAGGCCTAAGTACAAAGTCGATTCCGGATGCAATTATGCCGAGGCGAAATTGATAAAGTGGTATTAATTGGATGTAACTTCTGTGAACATTTAGACGACAAATATAATAGAACGGGGGTGGAGTGCTTTGAATGACTCCGTGTTCCATCGACTATACGATGCATACCATCAAGACGTGTTCCAGTTTCTTATTTATTTAGTAAAAAACCGTACACTTGCTGAGGATTTAGCGCACGAAGTATATGTTCGCGTATTACGCTCGTATGATCAATTTGCCGGAAATAGCAGTGAAAAGACATGGCTTTTTGCAATTGCTAAAAATGTCGCGATTGATCATTTTAGAAAGCAGGCTGTACGCCAAAAACATTCACTCGATTTTTTTGATTGGGAAACGGAACAGCTACATTCAACCACACCATCACCCGAAGATATGCTGCAAGCTAGTGATGAATTTATGCAGGTACAATCCGCACTTGAAAACTGTACAGGTGACCAAAAAATGGTCATTATTATGCGCTACTTTCAAGATTTATCGATTGCAGAAACAGCGCAAATACTTGATTGGACAGAAGCGAAGGTAAAAACCACTCAGCATCGTGCCATAAAATTTTTAAGGCAACAGCTACAACAGGTTAGAGAACAGGAGGCGAAATGGCAATGACACATAGTCAATTTGATGATGACCAACTTGAACATGTATTAAATAATGCCCCTAAGCTTTCTGACCGCCGTTCGAAAGAAGAAGTTTTAAATCGATTATTGGCAGATCCTCGCTTACAGGAAAATATCCATCTTCCAAAAGCTATACAACAACAACCGAGAGATGCTGAAATAATAACCAATGAGCAACAACACCGTATCGATACGCAACAAGAAAGTGCCGAGACCGAGATAGCAAAAAAGAAAGTACGTAAATGGCCAATCTTGCTGAGTGTTGCAGCTGTTTTCGCTCTAACATTACTTGTAGGCTCTATGTCTATGGATAATAAAGATGCAAAAATGGATCAAGCTTATGCTCCTGATACTTTTCAATTTTCTGCAATCCAGGATAATCGTGCTATAAAAAGCTTTGAAGACTATGACAATTTTATAGAATCTGAAATTGTAGCAAAATATTCACGTATCATGTCTCTACGGTCATCTGTTTATCAGGAAGATTTAACAAATGCAGTGGTGTTTCACATTGGTTTGGCAAATCGTGATAAGGAAAATGCACCAATGACTTATACCACTCCGAACGAACGAGTTGCTACTGATTTTAGGGAAAAGAAGCCTGCAACATCACAAATGTATGAAGAGTATGCACAAAAAATTGATGAGGGATCAAAGGGCTTTACTAATCATCAGCCATACAAAGGAGAATTGAGGGAGAAGGACGATAAACTTGTTCATGTATTGCCGAAAGAAGATGGCTATGATGTTGCTTCTGCGGATAATAGCGAACACGCTGAAACAGTACAAGATACATTCTCAGACTCAGAATATAAAGACATAGATATTGAAAAATCAGAGGGTACAGCTAATGAGTCTCCTCAAGAAGAAGGAGAGCAAAATAAGTCTATTGCAGTAACAAAATCAACTCATTTATCACCTGATTCTAACAAAACTTATTCCAATGTAACAGAAGCTCTTAACGATATGGGAAATAAAAAGAATGATGGATACGTTCCGGTAGTTCCTGAAAATGTGACATACACTGTAGAAGAAATAGCTGAAGGTGTTGTCGTTACATTTAATGAGCCGCTTGATTTAACAACAATGGATGCGGTTCGTGCAACTCAATTAATTGAAGCAATGATGCTCACTGCTGCAAGCTTTGATAAACAAGTACGTCTAGACAATGTTGTACAGGAGAGCTGGGATGGATTTGATTTAAAAAATTTCTTACCAAAGCCTGTAGGAGCCAATAAATAATATATGCCATAAATAGCATAACGTTGGCCGGATCACCAAAAGTTGTGGAATATATTTATTAAAAACATATGTCTTGTAAACTTCAACAAATAGATGAACGAAATTTAATAAGTAATTTTTAGGAGCATTCTCGTAGCTATATGTGCGAGAATGCTTCTGTCATTTTATGAGCTACTCATCTGAAGCTTTGGATGAAGCTTGTTAAAAAAGTATTCCATGTGTGGTTTTAAAATAAAGTTTGATCCTAAAGTTTGATAAGAAATCTTGTTAGTTAAAGCTTCTTATGCAACTAACGGTGCAGAATAACGTATGGATTATTTTGGTGTAATCTAATTAAGTGAGAGTGAGGGATAAATGAAAAAAATTTTAGTTGGAATATTTATAGGGGGAATTTTAGGCATTGGGAGCTATTTTCTATTTGGACAAAGTGTAAGTGAAGAAAAGCTCACTTATGAAGGGGAAAATGAAAATTGGAAAGTTGAATATACACTTAATAATATAGGTAAAGAAGAAGTGCAACGTTCTATTAACTAATAAGGGGCTGGGACATAACTAGTCAAAACCTTAAAAAGCGCCAGAAATCAATTTTATAAACGTTGATTTCTCGCGTTTTTTTGATGTGAATTTTTAAATTTTGCTTTGAAAATATACTTATGTCCCAGCTCCCTTTATTTTTTTCTAAGCAGTGTATCTCCAAGAGGGATTCCAACCACAACAACCAAAACCGTTAGAATTACCAGGGCTCTAAAAATAAAATACGCAACTTGATCGAACATCGTATCTCTCCTTCTTTTCTTAATAATTCCTATCTTATATTCTGTAATTATCCATCTCCTATTGAAGAGTCAAACAAAACTAATAAATCACAAAATCTTTGTGCTTTTTATAATATAGTTTACGTCATTACAACGTATGTATGCAGTCATCCCTTTTTAAATTTTGTGATCTTCAACAATAGGGCACAATTCTTGAAAATGAATTGTGCCTTTTTCAGCAATCGGGCCATTTAATGGAGTAAGTAAAACTTGTTTTCAAATATATTTCCAATCGTGATTTATTGAACTTAGTTACCAACAAATTGATTATTTAGAAATTCTACTTTACTTTTTTATTTGGTATGATTTATAGTTAAGTTAACTTAATTATTAAGAGAGGTTTTTAGCGTGGATAAAGATATAATTCAACAAATTAACACTTTACAAAATCATTTAAACGTTCAATTAGCAAGTAGATTTGAGCAGAAAATTGATAATCAATTAACAGCCAAGCAGGTTTTATTATTAGAGCTAATTCGGAAAGGTGTCACTTCCACAAAGAATTTAGCTTTACAATTGAATATTTCAACGAGTGCAGTTAGTCAAATACTTAATAAATTAGAAACTAAAGAATACATTATCCGCAGTATTAATAAAGAAAATCGTCGTGAAATCATTTTAAAATTGGGAGCGAAGGGCGAGCAGTATTTCGAAAATTTGCAAATACTCGAAGATGAAATCAATCATAATGTTTATGGACAGCTCCCCTTAGAAGATTTGAAACATTTGGCCCGTTTACTTGAAAAATTAAATTCGATTGTAGAAGGGAAATAATCTATATGTATGTAATTGATAGGGGAAAGTATATTTGGTTATTATTGTTGGGAGTTGTTTTATGTAGCAGTAAATTATATGCCGAAATTAAGGAGAGATTATGGAAGTAAAATTACGGAAATTCATTATTGCAGGCACCATTTTATATACAATTTTAATTTTATATTTTTTGTACTTTGCTTTTAATAGAGTAGATCATTCAACCAGCGATTATGGATATACATTTATGCTTGTTCCGGAAAAAGTCCCTCTTCGATTTCCAGAACCAACTTTTTCATGGTTATTCCAATTTGGAAACATTGCTGCTTTTATCCCTTTTGGAGTAGTAATTCCTTGGTTGTATCGTTTCAGTTTTGGGAAGTTCATATCCTTGTTTGTCTTGATGATTCTCGTTCTGGAATCGCTACAGGCTTTAACTTATCTTGGCAGCTTTGATGTAGATGATGTTATATCCAATACATTAGGTGCAGCGATAGGTTTTATCGCCTATAGAGTTGGATTTTCTTCAAAAATTTCTTATAAAAAGCTTATTGCTTCGGCTCTATCTATTGGTGTTCTTCTAGTTGGGGTAATCGTGGTCTCGGAAACTATCAATTATGTTGTAGCGACAAGAGAAAGCCCGATTCAAGCATTACACGATGTGAAAGAAATGAATGGAAACATGCCTATGGCTGAGAATCTTCTAAGTTTCACCGTAGCAGGTAAGAAAATAGAACCTAAAATGAACGTGTATAGCAGTGATGGGGATAAAAGCACATCATACACTTACGTCTTGGGGAACAAGAAAGATATAACACTCTATTCTTATTTTGGCATTCCAGACAATGGTGATTTCAAGGGAGAAGTCACTATCCTGGCAGATGGAAAAGTAAGAGCTCAGTACAATGAACAATATAATAATGGGGCAGAACATTTAATCTTACCATTTTTTGATAAGGTAAACGAAATTACGATTATCGTTTCCGGGAATGCTAAACTATGGGACGTTGGATTCAGTGAAATGAAGCATTGGTGGGAGTGAAGAATTAACATTATAAGGGGCTTCCTTTGCAATGTTTTCAACAAATATGGCACGACTGTAGAGCAGACAGACAGATAGAAAATAGTTAAACTTTTTTATAAAATCAAAGCTTAAATCTGCTGGATAAGAATCCATTTTGATTAAACTTTATTTCAAAGCAACAGTATTGTACATAATGACAATGAATTGAATAGTGATGAATTGGAACAAATAGCTTATTGGAACCTGAAAGAATTGGAGAGATAATCTTTAATTATTGGGATTAGAACTACATTGATCGAAATTTTCTTCTTCTACTAACGAGTGCGTTAGTGGAAGAAGAATTAAGTGATTTTAGGATTGATATCATATTATAGTTATTCCATTAAAGGGCGCAATTCTTGAAGATGAATTGTGCCTTTTTCAGCAATGGGGCCAGATTGTTTAATAACATTCTTAAAAAAACTTTACTAACATTTGTTGAAATATTTCCTTTAGCTTTTTTATTTAAGTAGTGAGTTGTATTTATATAGTAAAATGTCATATGTAATTTAAGCGGGGTATGAAGAAATTTTTATTGACAAAATAATTTTTTTCTGTAAAATGAAAAACAATTCAAAAATATTTGTATAGAACAAAGGCTATGAAAAGAAATAGTATCAATTATTTTTACGAACAGAAAGTTACCGGTTGATGAGAGGTGCATGTAAAACGATTGAGAATTCATCTTGGAGCTGTGTACCGAAAAGATCATTCTAAGTAGGCTACGCCGGTAAGCACCCGTAATCATGTGCGAGAGTATCGTCAAATGATCGTACTTCTTAAGGTAAGTAATGTGAATTGCTTATAAATTAAAGGTGGTAACACGAGTTGAATCGTCCTTTTGGTTAATCCAAAAGGGCGTTTTTTTATTCCTTTTTTGAGCAAAGTATTTGAAAATCTAAACGTATTAGGAGCAAGACATTATGAAAGAAAATCATCAAGATTCACAGCTAAAGCGCGGATTAAGTACTCGTCACATGCAATTAATTGCACTTGGCGGATCCATTGGGGTCGGCTTGTTTTATGGCTCTAGTTCAACAATTCAAATGGCTGGGCCATCTATTTTACTAGCTTATTTAATTGGCGGATTAGTTATTTTCACAATTATGCGTGCGTTAGGCGAAATGGCAGTAGAGGAACCTGTATCAGGCTCGTTCAGTACGTACGCGAATAAATATTTAGGACGCTTTGCTGGGTTCTTATCTGGTTGGACGTATTGGTTCATGTGGATTGTCGTTGGCATGGCAGAATTAACAGTAGTCGGTGTATACATTAACTACTGGTTCCCTGATATTCCACAATGGGTAACTGCCCTTGTAGTACTTATTATTATGACGCTTGTAAACTTAGCAAATGTAAAAGCTTACGGAGAATTCGAGTTCTGGTTTGCGATGATTAAAGTTGTTGCGATTATCGGTATGATCGTTCTAGGATTAGCCATTATTTTCTTCGGTGTTGGCAACCATGGTGAAGCAATTGGCTTCGATAATTTATGGGCACACGGTGGCTTCATGCCAAACGGTTTCCATGGTATTTTAATGTCACTAGTATTAGTTATGTTCTCATTCGGTGGGGTTGAATTAGTTGGTATTTCTGCAGGAGAAGCAGAAAATCCTAGCAAGTCAATTCCTTCAGCTATTAACAGCATCGTTTGGCGTATTTTAATTTTCTACATTGGTGCATTAGGTGTTATGATGGTTATTTATCCTTGGAACGAAGTTGGTTCAGAAGGTAGTCCGTTCGTTCAAATTTTCGATCACGTCGGCATCCCTGCTGCGGCTCACATTATTAACTTTGTTGTAATTACAGCAGCAATGTCTGCATTTAATAGTGGTTTATACGGTTCAGGACGTATGCTACACAACTTATCGGTACAAAAAAATGGTCCAAAATATTTTAAAACAGTAAGCAAAAACGGTAGTCCGCGTAGAGGGATTTTATTTTCTTCAGCGGTGTTATTAATTGCGGTTGTCTTAAACTATGTAGTACCTGAAAAAGTGTTCATCTATATTTCTGCTGTTTCGACTGTTGCAGTCATTACAAGCTGGATGATTATTTTATTAGCACAATTGAAATTTAGAAAGTCAAAAACGAAAGAGGAAGTAGCTGAACTGAAATTCAAAATTCCGCTTTATCCACTTTCTACGTATATTGCCATTGCATTCTTATTAATGGTTATTGTGTTAATGGCGTTTATTCCAGATATGCGTATTGCCCTATATGTCGCACCAGTTTGGTTTTTAATCTTATTTGTTGGATACAAAGTAATAATTGTTAAAAAGTAGTTAAATCATTTCATTTAACTGATACTTCTTCAACGAAGACATATATTAAAAAGTCCTTTTGGTTAACTCGATTGGTTACACCTATCTCAAGATTAATAATTTTTATACACTAGTCAACGTTAATAACGTTCCCAAATGAAAGCTTGGAAAGAAACCGAAATCCAAGAAATGCTGTTAAACCAACATTTCTTGGATTTTCCTTTGAATATTGTCTATACAGCTTTTTATGCAAATATATAAACGTTGCTACGATAGTACTTTTCAAAATTATTCAGAGTGTGTTATTTGAATGAAAACCTGTAAATTTGACGCTTTAAACCTGCATTTTATAATTGTTCCTATACTTCAATTACAGGGGCTTTAGTTGAAAACGATCTTCCGCAATCGGGCGCTTTCACCGAATAAGAATTGCTCCCTTTTTGTTTTTAAGGGCCATTTAATTTAAAGAAGAATGGTATTATCAGTTCATATGTTAGTCGTAAATCGAAGGAGCGAAGTCTGTTTGGAACAAAATAAAAAATTTAAAAATACTATTGAAACTGAAGAAGAATTACGTTCAATTATTGGATTTCCGAGTGAGTTAGTAATAAGAAAGGTGATTACAGATTTAGACCATCATTGCTATGATTTTATTTCTAAGTCGCCTTTTTTAGTGATTTCAACTTCTGATAATCTAGGTTTCTGTGATGTTTCACCAAGAGGGGATATGCCTGGCTTTGTTCGTGTACTAGATAATAAGCATTTAATTATTCCAGAAAGACCAGGAAACAAAAGATTAGATTCTATGCGTAATATTTTATTAAATCCGAAAGTGGGTCTTTTATTTTTTATTCCGGGATTAGGGGAAACACTCAGAGTTAACGGCAAGGCTTGTTTGGTAAAAGATGATGAACTACTTGAAAAGATGGCTGTTAAAGGACAAAAACCTATTGTAGGTATTGGAGTGGAAGTAGAGGAATGTTTCATACATTGTGCAAAAGCTTTTAAGAGGTCAAAATTATGGGAACCGTCCTCTTGGGCTAATAAGGAAACATTACCATCAGCTGCTAAAATTTTATTTGAACACGCTAAGATTCCAAACTCTAGTGTTGATATAATTGCTGAAAGACTTCAGGAAAGTTATACAAAAAGACTTTATTGAAAAGGTGTTTTTCTTAATCAATGCTCAGCAATGATCTTCAACAAACGGACGCTATTGTTCAATAATTAGGTTTTAAAATTAAATAACTTTATTGTCTTTTTTACATTATCTTTATCAGTAGGATCATCTATAATACATCCATCAGTATTGTTCTGGAGCCATTTTATTTAGTATCGCCTGCTTGCCTATCAGGGATTTGAAAGAAGAAGAAGGTTTTTTATTCATGTAAGGGTAATTAGTTGAATGATTTCTTAAGTCGATTCTCTTACAAAATAAGGTTTTTCTGTTAAGCTAAGAATAAAAAACTAAGAGGTGATTAAATGGGTACCTGGGGAAAAGGGATATTTGATGATGATATTACTTGTGAGGTGAGAGATGTTTTTATTGATTATTTGGAAGAAGGAAAAACCGTTGAGGAAGCAACTCAAATAATCTTAGAAGAATATTCGGATGAATTTAGTATTGATGATGACCAGGAAGTAATGTCTTTAGTATATATCGGTTTAGCTGCAATACAACTAGAGAGAAAAAGTCTTCAAGAACAAGTATGTAACAATGCTATTGGTTTAATCGAACGTGGTGCAGATCTTGAACTTTGGGAAGAAGCAGATCAAAAAGGTTATGAAGAACGGAAAAGAGTATTGAGTGAGTTTAAACAAAAACTACTTAATTATAAGTTATAAGGACTGTCGATAGATGGTCTTTTTTATACCTTTAAGTGTCGCAATTCAAGAGTTGTGGATTGGATTCTTTTTCAACTCCCACGAAAAGAACTTATTCATCTTTCATTTTCTGTGATGAAGTGCTGATTTTTGCGCTTTATGGATTGCTAACGGACAGATTAGTGGAGGAATAATGAATGGAGTAAAGAATTTAATTGTATATGAGGAGGGAAAGTTAATGAGTAAAAATTTACAGCCTTTTTCTATTGTGTTTTTGGGAATATGTATTGTTTTAAGTTCATGGCTAATTTCCCAATCTTTAATAACCAATCATGAAGGTATTAAAGAGACTGATAACGAACAAAATAGATATGATTTTATCACAATAACATCCGATTACTTTATCATTTTTGATAAACAAAAAGGGGAGTATTGGATGAAAATTGGTTCTTCCGATTGGGAAAAACAGCCATCTTTTTCTAATTTAACAGAATAGCTTTTTCTGTTGGATTATTATATGAAAATGTGCATTACTTTTTTGTTCAACAAACGTCAAAAAAATTGCAAGAATGAGATGTTAGCTTGTTAAATGAAGTTTTTCTGTTTTGTTATTAAATAAGGATAGAAAGGCATTTTCTAATCGAACTTCATTCCAAAGCTACACGATGTAAATAAGATGATTGGAATAGAGGCTCGCGATAAATCATAGCGTCACAGATCAGACCTTGGAGCAAGCCGGAAGAGGGATAGAAAGTAATCCTGAGTTAGGTGTTGAGCCAGTTTATGGGTCAAAACATACAAGTTTAATCGGGATTTTTTAAGCAAAGCTATTTACTTTTTTCTAATAATTCATTATAGTAAAGTTATACAACAAAAAAATATTGATTCATCTTCGGGGCAGGGTGAAAATCCCGACCGGCGGTAATGGAGTTGTAAATCGCTAATGTTATTGTTAAAATACATTGGCTCGAATGATTTACTAAAGACTCTTCAGCCCGCGACCTGTGCAAATAGTTTTTTGCATGGCTGACTTGGTGCAATTCCAAGGCCGACAGTTACAGTCTGGATGGGAGAAGATGGAGGTACGATCGTCATTCATTATTATGAATTTAGCTAAGTACGAGCGTTTTTTCAATGTGTCTTCACACAGCGCTTGCTCGAAAATAGCTAATTAATGGCGTCTTTTAATCATGCCTATTCTCCCTTATGCTCTTTTGGCATAAGGGTTTTTTCATGATAATAATTGATGAGGTCGTCACCTTTCTTCTTGCGAGATTGAATCAGCAAAGAGGAGAGAGTTTTCAATGAAGAAAAATGTGAAACTTCAATCGTTTATAACGATTGGTATGCTGAGCAGTATTTCGTTTTTATTAATGCTTTTTAATTTCCCAATTCCGCCATTCCCGGCGTTTTTGGAGGTAGATTTTAGTGATATGCCAGCATTGCTTGCTGCGATTACAATGGGACCAGTAGCTGGTATTTTAGTAGAATTCTTTAAAAATGTGTTGGACTGGATTTTCTCAGGCACGCCAACAGGAGTACCGGTAGGACATATCGCAAACTTTACAACAGGTATTTTATTTATATTACCAGTTAGCTTTATTTTTAATCGCTTCAAAACAGTTAAAGGGCTTGTCAGTGGTTTAGCTGCTGGAACAATCGTTATGGCAGTAGGTATGAGCCTTCTAAACTATGCAGTATTTTTACCAATGTACACTTACTTTTTAGGTATGGAACCTGTTGTAGGTGATTCACTATATAAAATGATTGTAGCTGGAATCTTGCCATTTAATATTGTGAAAGGTATTTTAATAACGGTCATTATGGCGTTACTATTCACAACGATGCGTAAATGGATTAATAATCAGCGTTCTATGTATATGAGTTAATTTCGTGAAAAAAAGTATGATTTAGGATAGTGTTCAAGTAAAGACACCTTATTGGACTGTTAAGTCTAGGAGGTGTTTTTTGTTGCTTAAATTTGCAATTGCAGATTTTTCAGAGGAAAAAGAGTTGCAGAATTTAAGCAAAAATACATTAGATGGATATAGAATGTTTTTTCGTGAATTCAAACGCTGGTCGACTGAAAATGAGGTATTAGATGCTTCAGGTGTCACACATGCCCATATTAAAAGTTACTTATTATATTGTAAAAATGAACGAGGGAATAATCCAACTACGATTAATGTTAAGCTAAAAAATCTCAATAACTTTTTCAACCACTTATTGGATAACGAGTATATTAAATCTAATCCGTGCAAAAAAGTAAAACGTCAAGAAACTGACTATCGTATCGAAGTATTCAAAGATTCGCATATTCAACAAATGCTTTCCTATTACAGAAGGTTGAGAAGAAAGGATCATGAATACACGGCATACAGAAATCACACTATTATTATCTTATTGCTCGGTACTGGCATTAGAATTGGAGAATTAAGAGGGATTAAGTGGTCAGATATTGATGAACAACATTTTCAGTTATATATATTTGGGAAAAATAGAAGGCAGGAAACAGTGCCATTAACAGATAAGGTTATTGATGAGTTAAACGAGTTAAAGGTTTTTTGTACTCGCTACTTTAAAGAATTGCCAGAATACGTCTTTGTTAACAGAGATGGCTCTCAAATGGCTTATGACTCAACTAAAAGCGTGTTTAAACGTCTGCAAATAGCTATGAACTTTAAAGATGTTAGATTGTCGGCTCATACGTTTGCTCATCGATTTTTAGTTAATGGAGGAGACGTATTCACGTTACAAAAGATTCTCGGAATCGCCCACGTTTAATATGACCTTTGTCTTTCTGTCATCAACTAATACCACCATTTTTATTACAATGAAATTCTACTTCTATGATATGAGAAGAAGTAACACCGTTTTGTGAGTATTTTCCACCCACAGTAATTAGAAAAGTACGCCCACCTTCTACCGTTGAATAATCGTATCCTGTTTGTATCCAATTACCGCTACCATTTTCAATTTGCGAAGAAATAGAGTTCATAGCTGAGAACAACTGTCTACCATCAGGTGTATTGGAATTTAACTGTGTTTCAAAAGAACCTTTAAAACTAATAATCGCTACATTTGAACTTGTATGTAATTCCACTGACTTAGGCACAATAGTTGGAGGATAAGCTTCGTTGTTTTTTGAAACTATAAATGAAGCATCTACTCTTTCTTTTAATATCTTTTCAAAATCCTTAACTTCAACCCAATATTCCTCTAAAAACTTAGATATAGGCTCTATAATAAAGTCTTCATTATATTCTGCATTAACTTTCTCTACAAGAGAAATATATTCCTTGTAATACTTTTCTTTTTGTTCTTGTGTTAAGTCTAAAGGAGTTGGTGGTACAACTACTTTGTCAATATTAGATAACTTTTTATTTTCTACTGTTTGTCCATCAGTTAAAGGTTCTGATGGTTCTACATTTTCTACTTTTTCATTTACACAGCCTGATAATAAGACAGTTCCAAGTAAAACTCCTGCAAATATATAATTTTTCAACATCTTCACCTCACGTAAATTAATTTAATGACAGAATAATTAGTTATTTTGTTGATTGTATCATATTTACAAATATTGGTGAATACATGTGAGGAAACATTTATGTATATTCATTAACTTTGTGAGAATGAGCTAGCTGAGTAGCAAGCTCTTAGAAGCCTTTAACGAGCCTGTGACCGTTGATAGTGAAGTGGGGGAATCATTTACACAGGCTGTTTGAATGGAGCTACAAAGCCATATGTTGGGTTTTGGGAGCGCTTGAGGAAGCATAACCAAAGGACTTGCATTTATGAAATTTAATCATAAACACAAGTTCTATTCTTATTGAAGGATAGCACCCGTTAGCCATTCATGTAGCGCAAAAACCAGCGCTACATCACAGAAAATGAAAGATGATTAAGTTCTTTCATGGGAGTTGAAGAAACGTATTTACTTAAATTCATTTGCAAATGCACCATTTTCGTTATGCAAGAAATATCTTCTATCATTAACCACATTATGGTAATCGATTTCTAAAAAATATGTTGCTTTACTTAGAACGTCATAAAAGAAAGGAACAAACTCCAAATCTTTAAAAACATAAACTTCTATTTGTTCGTCATTATTTCTATATGCTTCAAATATACGATGGTTTCCGTTGATACAATAAGGTTTGTTGTTGGTTAAAAATCGACTCTGAAGTACCATTACAGGATTTTTATGATTGGGTTTTATTCGATTTGGGTCTTTATTTATGTTACCTTGGTCAACAGCTTCAATTATATTCGATGGAGAAATCTTTATGGGTTTAATGTTTTTTTCTTTTATAAATGTAGTAGCCCTGTCTATGTCTAAGGTATACTCAAATACACCAGTCGTGAACTCTGCATATAACGAGAATGTCTCCTGACCAATTGGATGTATCACTGGGTAAGTTTCATATACAAGAGTTTGGTTTAAAATATCAGTCCATTTTGAGGCAACTTCAGCCCCATAGCTGGATTCTTTCCGTATTACTTGAATGCGTGAAATAAAGTGTTTAAAAGGTTTGAATTCCTGAGACTCTTTTTCGTATAATTCTATTTTACTTATCATTTAATATCCTCTTTGCTACTTTTGTATTTAGAGTAACCCTCTTCAACTCTTGAGCCCCGTTAGCCATCCGTGAAGCGCCAAAAATCAACACTTCACCACAGAAAATGAAAGATGATTAAGTTCTTTCATGGGAGTTTAAGTACAATGTTTCACAAATTGATAACTTCCTTGGAATTTAATACAACAAAAAGGTTCTAAAACCAAAGCCTTTTTAGTTAAATTTACCTTTTAAATCCACCTTCTGAATGAATAATCTGACCTGTAATCCAATCTGCTTCATCGCTCACTAGAAATTTAATAGTTTTTGCAACATCTCTCGGTTTTCCTATTCTACCGAAAGGAAACATCGGTTTTAATTCATTTTTTATTTCTTCTGTCATCCAACCTGTATCAGTTGGACCTGGATTTAATGCATTAACCGTTATTCCTAAAGGGGCTAGTTCAGCTGACAACGTAATAGTTAAAGCATCAACTGCACCTTTTGTTGTTGCATATGCTAATTCGCCAGGCATTGGTCCTTGAAACTGACCTGAAGTAATATTGACTATTCTTCCACCTGATTTCTTATCAAACCTTTGAGCAAATCTACTACTTAATAGTGTCGTTGCACGCACATTTACCATGTAATGTTTATCTAATTCTTCGGCAGTTAAATTAGAAAAATCGTTGTTGGTTGAGTATGCTGCGTTATTAATCAAGATATCAGGACTACCAAGTTGTTCAGAAACTTTATTTATAAGTTGTTCAGGTGCATCATGTTGAGTTAAATCCAACTCCATAAATGATACCTTAATACCTTTTTTTATTAATTCTTCTTTTAATTTAACGGGTTCATCTAATTCAATGCTCCAAGGCATTTTTTTATCATATTCCGTCCAATAAGTAACAAATATATGATAACCCGAATCAGCTAACTCCTTACAAATAGCAGCTCCTATCCCTTTCAGACGGCTTACACCCGTAACAATCGCAACTTTCCCTTCTAATTGGTCCATTATCATCTCTCCTATAACTAATATTACTTTACCATGATTGACCAAATTACTTATTGAACTAAACTGTCCGTTCGTTCAATAACTGAATAATCAGTCGTTTGGTATAGTTTAACACGTTTACAAATATTGGTGTATGGAAGAGTGAGCTTATAAAGCAAGTTATGAAGAGATTGCGGTAGCACATCACTAAGCTGATGTGCATTGTTAAGTCCAGAATAGCCCTCAGACGAATCGAGGATTAGATAGACATACACTTGGTTGCCTAGATTGCTCTCAGGTTGGTATTCAGAGATACACCTTCCTCAAATGAAGTGGTGTCACAGTTGAGCGTGGCATAATGAAGTGCTGTGCTAATAGAGTGTTTGCTACAAACCCTATGAGCAACGATAGCAACCGTAGTACCACTTATAAGCATATAATGAGCCAATGAGGGCAGATAGTGGAGCTGAGGAATCACTGACATAGGTTGTTTAATCGTTGCTACAGAGCTATGTGTGAAGCTGCTGGAGTGATTGAGGAAGCATAGCAAAAGGACTTGCATACATGAAGTTTAATCATGAACACAAGTCCTGTTCTTATTAAACTAAAGCCTCTGTTAACCATCCATGTAGCACAAAAACCAGCGCTACATCACAGAAAATGAAAGATGATTAAGTTCTTTCATGGGAGTTTAAATACATTTTTTATAATTTTCAACGCTCAAATTTTCCAATAAAACAATCTAGAACTCTTTGATAAATGCATTTAGTATAAGAACCAAAATCGCTAATACAACACAAATATTTACAATGACTATACCAATTTTGTTATCATTTTTATCTTTCTTACGCTGTTGTTTTATCTTTCTATATAAACCTTGAAGGTATTTTTTATTTTTTAAAGGCTCTGTTAAATTATAATGTTGATAATCGAATAATAAATTAAGGAAGCCCTGACGAGTTTCCTTGATTTTGATTCTCTATGGTTCAGAAATTCCATTTGCCAACAGTAACAGAAATATCAATATTGATAACGGTATCATAAATGTAATGTTTGAAAGAATACTGAACACCTTTACAGTTATATTTTTAGACTTGACCCCTAAAATTAATGACACAATAAACCCAATGTCTATCAAAACATATAAGAAAATTGGAATCCATAGATTTATATTCGGAGACCTAAATACAAAGAAAATAAATAATGCAACTAAGAACAAAACTAAAGTTAAAGTGATTGGATAAAACTCTTTATGTTGTTTCAATATATTACCCCCTCTCATTTTTTTGTTTCGATTGTAAATTATTACCTTCAATAGAGCCGAAAGAAAAATACCTTGGTGTTCATGATTAATTGCGTTTCAGAAAACAATTTATTTGTTGATAAACTAAATTGTTAAGTTAGCCATCCATGAAGTGCCAAAAATCAACACTTTACCACAGAAAATGAAAGATGATTAAGTTCTTTCATGGGAGTTGAATACCTGAATAATCAGTTGTTTGGAATAGTGTAACATATTTCCAAATGTTGATGCGAAGTGAACGTGTATGGATAACAAAAGATTGAATGTTATAAGCTCTGAGTAACAAGCTCACATAGCCATTTAACGAACCTATGAGGGTCAACAGGGAAGTGGAGGAAGTGCTTACACGGCTTGTCTGATTGTGCTATAGAGCCATGTGTTGTGCTGTAGAGAGATTGAGGATAGTAAGTGGTCCTATCTGAGCGGTTTTGGTTTAAAGTCGATCACTTATGCGTCCTGCCTGAGTGGTTTTGCATCAAACCCGATCACTTTTTCTCCTGCATAAATGGACAGTAATTTATCTGTAACGAAAACAAAGCGTCAGGTACAAGACTCCCGCCTCGTTAGGTGAGAGATTAACTGTCCGAAAAAGCCTGATTGGTGACAACTAATGATCAGTGGGGATGGAGAAAACCGCCACTGATTAAAGTTTCACTTTATCTAGTCGCGTTTAGTATTTTCGTGTAAAATAAGGAAGAGTTTAGAATGTTAGAGGAGTTTGAAGAGATGAGTGAAAAAAAGAGTCAGTGGTCTAGTAAGTTAGGCTTTATTTTAGCATCGGCAGGAGCTGCAATTGGACTGGGAGCAATTTGGAAGCTTCCGTATGTTACTGGACAAAGTGGTGGGGGAGCGTTTTTCCTTATTTTTGTTCTATTTACATTGTTGATTGGTTTACCGATGCTATTATCAGAATACGTTTTAGGTCGTGGTACACAGTCAGAGGCTGTGACTGCCTATAAAAAAATTGCACCAACAAAAACAGGTTGGGCATGGGTTGGCCGAATGGGCGTGTTGGGTTGTTTTTTGTTATTAACTTTTTACAGCGTTGTAGGAGGCTGGATTTTTATATATAGTGGGCTTGGTATAACTGGGGCTGTTATTGATCCTGCAAATGATCCTAGTGAATTATTTGGAAAGATTGTAGGGACGCCTTGGATTACATTACTAGGTTTAGGGTTGTTTACGCTGATAAATGTACTAGTCATTTCACTTGGCGTACAAAATGGTATAGAGAAGGCAAATAAGTGGATGATGCCTTTATTATTTATCATGTTTATAGTACTTGTTGTGCGAGCGGTAACATTAGATGGGGCAATGGAAGGGGTTAAATTCTTCTTATGGCCGGATTTTTCCAATATTACTGGTAAGGCTGTATTAGAAGCGTTAGGACAGTCCTTCTTTGGCTTAGCGGTAGGGTTTTCTTGTCTTGTGACATACAGCTCATATTTAAAAAAGGATGTGAGTTTGCCTAACTCGGCGGGCTCAGTTGTACTATTAACTGTACTTGTATCGTTTTTGGCAGGATTAGCGATTTTCCCTGTCGTGTTTGCTTTTGATTTAGAGCCTGCAGCTGGACCGGGCTTACTATTTATGGTTCTGCCAACAGCGTTTAGTCAAATGCCGTTTGGTGAAGTATTCTTAGCGATGTTTTTATTATTATTTTTATTCGCAACGTTAACTTCTTCTTTCAGTTTATATGAAATTATCGTAGCGGCATTTATTGAAAAGGGTCGTATGTCTCGTTCTACATTAACGATGTTACTAGGTGTAGTAGTCTTTATTGCCGCAATCCCAGCAGCGCTTTCATCAAGTACATTAGCGGATGTATCAATCTTTGGGAAAACGATTTTCGATGCAACTGACTTTTTAGTATCAAACTTAATGCTTCCGTTAGGTAACTTATTGATTGCGATCTTTATTGCGTATGTAGTTGATAAAGAGTTTGTGAAGAAGGAATTGTTGATAGGTAGTAAAATGGGACAGGGGTTCTATACAACGTATCGTCTACTGATGTTAATAGTAGTACCTGTTGTGATTATTGTTGTGTTAGTAAATATGCTTTTACAATATTAAAGAGAGTAGGTTGTATTTCATTTAATTGGAATACAACCTACTTTTTTATATTGATGGGTTAACGAGTGTTCTTTTCCTTTTATAAATGTATCATATCCATCTGAAAATAAGATTAATATATTCGAAAAAATCGATGTAATAAAACCTGACATACATATTGCGTTTTTTGTCCTTTTAATGTATTTTAATAACAGTAATCAAGAAGTGATGTTAATTAAAATTACATTGGAGTGGTGGAGAATGAAACATTATACAAAAGAAGATATTAGACGTCGAATAAAGGAAGAAAATGTGAAATTTATTCGCCTACAATTTACTGATATATTGGGAACGATTAAAAATGTGGAAGTACCAGTTAGCCAACTAGAAAAAGCGTTGGACAACAAAATGATGTTTGATGGCTCATCCATTGAAGGTTTTGTGCGCATTGAGGAATCAGATATGTACTTACGTCCGGACTTGAGTACCTTCGTGATTTTTCCTTGGACTGCTGAAAAAGGCAAGGTGGCGCGCTTTATCTGTGATATTGCTAGACCGGATGGTACACCGTTTGAAGGTGATCCACGCTCTAATCTGAAGAGGGTTTTAAAAGAGATGGAGGAGTTAGGTTTTACTTCATTTAATTTAGGTCCTGAGCCAGAGTTTTTCTTGTTTAAATTAGATGAAAAAGGACACCCAACACTTGAGCTAAACGATAGTGGAGGATACTTCGATTTAGCTCCGACAGACTTAGGAGAGAATTGTCGACGTGACATTGTATTAGAGCTAGAAGAAATGGGTTTTGAAATCGAAGCCTCTCATCATGAGGTTGCCCCTGGTCAGCATGAAATCGATTTTAAGTATGCAAGTGCTATCGAAGCCTGTGATAATATTCAAACGTTTAAACTGGTTGTAAAAACAATCGCTGCACAGCATGGACTACATGCAACATTTATGCCAAAGCCATTATTTGGCGTCAACGGTTCTGGAATGCATTTCAATTTATCTTTGTTTGAAGGGGATAAAAATGCGTTTTACGATGAAAATGCAGAATTACAATTAAGTCAAACAGCCAGAAGTTTTATGGCGGGAATTATAGAACATGTACACGGTTTTACAGCAATAACGAACCCACTTGTTAATTCCTATAAACGATTAGTGCCTGGCTACGAAGCTCCTTGCTATGTAGCATGGTCTGCTCAAAACCGTTCACCACTTATTCGAATTCCGGCTGCACGAGGACTTTCAACACGTATCGAGCTTCGTTCAGTCGATCCAGCTGCAAACCCATATTTAGCGATGGCTGTTATTTTAGCATCTGGTCTTGATGGAGTTCGCAAAGATCTAACACCTCCAGATGCTGTAGATCGTAATATTTATAAAATGTCACGAGCTGAGCGTGAATTAAATGGTATCGACAGTCTACCATCATCATTGGAAAATGCACTTATTGAACTAGAGATGGATCCTATTGTACGTGAAGCACTTGGTGATCATATCTTTGAGAAATTTACTGCTGCTAAAGAAATAGAATGGAATAAATATCGTACACGTGTCCACAATTGGGAGCGGGAAGAATATTTGAAAATGTATTAGAAGGAGAGTGTTGGAGCTTTGGTGCTCCGACACTTTTTTGATCCGAAATGTGAGGAATTGAGTGTCAAAGAAGAAGGCTATCCCTATTTTCCATTGATAGGGATAGCTATTTTTAGTTAGGTAGTTCACTTTGGATAATTAATTTGCGTTTTTCATCTGATAAATCCTGGTTAATAATATAGATATTATTTTCTGCAGAAAACCCATATATGTAAGGAGTTTCAAATTTCTTAATTTCAACCAGTGAATTATTTTTCACATGAAATAATTTGCTACAATTTTCATCATTATTATAAGAAAAGAACACTTGATTATTAAAATCTGTGTAAAGATTATTTGCAATTGACACTTCCGAAACAACTTCTTGAGTATGATTTGTCGAAGCGTCATAAAAAATCAGCTTACCATCACCAGTTGAAGATTTAGTAGGGTCGTCAAACGTTAGGTAAACCCATTGTTGATTACTAAGTAGCCTTGCCGAACCAATAAATTCATAGGAACTTTTAAATTCTTTTATTTCTTTACTTTTAACATCATACAAATAGAGGTATCCAAAATAATCTTTTTCATCAGTGAATAATATTTTTCCGTCTTTCGCAGACAAATTCATATTTCTGTATGTGTAGCTATTTAAATCATATATACTGATTGTTTCGTCTGTTTTGAGATTCTTAAGCAGAACTTGCGCTTTTTCATCTTTTCTGTCCATTTGAATCCAAGCTGCATAGTCTCCAATTAGTATGGGAAAGTCATTAGAAACATTTTCATCATTTTCTTTCGTCAATGGGTGAATTTCTTGCGTCTTTAAATTCATAAAATATGGATTCAGATACCCTCCGTGTTCATCGGAATCTACCCACAATAACCAAGTATCATTTAATTCTACCCTTTGAACTGATGGCATTTTGAATTTACTGTTAAAAATGGTTGTGTATTTCTGGGTCTTTCGATTGTATTGAACAATTTTATTATCAAAAGCAGGACTCTCTTGATCTACACTCATATAAATATAGTCAGCATTACCCTTATATGAGTTGATATTAGTAAAAGGTACGTCCACTGTTTTATTAAAATCTTTATCAATTATTTGGTAATAGTTTG
This sequence comes from Lysinibacillus sp. fls2-241-R2A-57, assembly GCF_030209535.1. NCBI lineage: Bacteria > Bacillati > Bacillota > Bacilli > Caryophanales > Bacillaceae > Lysinibacillus > Lysinibacillus sp. fls2-241-R2A-57. The sequence goes on along the minus strand of NZ_JARVRU010000006.1, from coordinate 4,267 downwards.
AACTTTGGGGTTTGATTAAAGATCTATTTGACTGTACCCCATTATATACGGCTTTAAAAACAATAAATAGGAATATAGCTGCACATGAAAGTATTATTGTTCTCTCAATTATTTTCAATTGAATCTCTCCATTCACATCGATTAAAAGCAGATCTCGCTGTCTATGAAAGGGTTGAAATTTGTAACATCTACTAAAGCTCGATAATTTGTCCTGTTTTAAAAGATTGTAATTTTTCTTTTAAGACGGTTTTGAGAATGTTAAATCCTTTTGTTCCAGTACAATGGCAAGAATACATACAGTCAATCTTCATTTCATTTAATGTGTTACCAATGGAGATAACTTCTTCTCGGGACTTTCCTAAAGTGTTAACTATGGGTAGACCAATTAAATGAAATCCGCCGATAGTTGCGTTGATATTCTTATTTGGAAATTTTTCAGTTATAGTTTTAGTTATGTTTACAATTCCATGATGACTACAACCGCTAAATAGTACTAACTCATTTTCGTTTTCAATCACTAACACGATTTCGTGATTGAAATCATCTAATTCCTTCTTAGCCCCTTTATAAAGATTGTTCGTATATTCATTCGTAGGAGCTAAATGAATAATATGAATTCCCTTTGTAAGTTCTATATCATCGTAAATAAACTTCAGACGATTATCGAAATTTTTTAATGTATCCTTTGCTCCTACATTATGATAATAGGGTCCAATTTTTAGCCAATGTGATTCTAAGGCATTCGAAGACAAATAAATGGGAGCATGTTTATTTACTTCATCCAAATAACTTAATCCTCCAATATGATCAGAATGCCCGTGTGAAATAATTACTGCATTCGCTTTATTTAAATCGATACCTAATGCTTGTGCATTTTTTATATAAGAGTGATCGGGACCTAAATCAAAAATAATGTTCATTTGTTCGGTTTCTATATACAATGATAAACCATGCTTTGCAGTTAATTTTTTTTCTAACTTCGAATTTTCGAGGATAGCAGTAATTTTCAAAAAAAAACCTACTTTCTAATGAAGATTAATCATGAATGCTAGACATATTAATTTAGTATATTGTTGAAACTCTTTAATTTAATTTTTGTTAAATGGATAATATTTCATTATATCATGTTTTATTTTACCATATGAATGAGTTTTTAACTGTCTTTATCAACCAGGGGGGAGTCTTATTTTATTTTTAGGGTTATTAGGTTCTTAAACACATTAATGACCTATTCTTACTACGAAAGCATTTTGTTGAGACAACTACTTCCTTTAGATCTATGATTAGAAGAAACGGGGGAAAATGTATGACGCAAGCGACTCAAGTAGTAACAATACAAAACAATGATATTTTGCAATTTGAACATGATATTAATAACGCTCTATTAGATTTAAGCGACTATTTAATAGTTGATATTAAATATAATACGTTATATATAGGGGAGCATACTGTTATACATTCAGCATTAATTATTTATAAATAATTGATTCAAAGGGGGATATAACTTGTCAAAAATATATTGGGTATCCATTGCTAAAAGAACAAATGAATCTGAAGAGGAGCGGAATGTCATTGAAACAATATTTGCTAAGAAATCGGAGCTAAAGGATTTTCTAGAAAAAGAAGGCTATTGTAAGTCAGCGAAAAATCAATATATTAAAATTGAGGACGAATTGATATACGAAGCGGCTGTTGAAAAAGTAAAGATTAAATAATCGATATGATAAGTGGTTACCCGCAGAAGAAAGGGAAATACCTGTGAGAGGTAATGCCAAGCACTAAGTATACTTTTCTAATTTTTGGTGTCCATAGGTATCTCCCTACTACCATTAATTAAAAGCTACGACGATTCAATTATTGGAATAATGATAAAAGAAATTGCCTATCTTCAGGGAAAGATAATGTTAAATCTAATAATTCATCTTTTGATTTCCACGCAATTTCATAAATCAATTCATCGGGATCATGTATCATCATTTGTCCACCAGTAATGATCATCTCGAAATAACGAACTTCCACTGCATCATTATTTTTATGTAACACTTCTCTGATGATGTCTACTACAAATCCGGTTTCTTCATATACCTCGCTTTTACAACATGACTCAAAATTCTCAGTAGCTTCTTTTCCACCTGATGGTACGGCCCAAGATTTAGCCTCTTCTTTAGTACCTTGCAAAACCATTAATAATTGATTGTCTGCATTGAAGCAAATTCCTGCAGCTCCTTGCCATTTAATCAATATCAAAACCTCCAATCCTTTCACACTGTTTAATACTAATTTTAACATATACTGGATGTTGTTGAGAATTAAGGCTGACATTTGTATTAACGTATGATTGGTTAACCTACGTTCCGACTGGGCGACTTCTTGGGGATTAGTGTTACAGATGAGACCCTGCAGCGAAGCGGTAGCTACAAAAGCGCCCAGTCCGAATGAAAATCAACACCAAGATATGGTGATGTACCAATAAAAAATAAAGCTTTCATTTTAACCAGTCCAAAGATAGCATAAAAAGACAGGATTAAATAATTCGAATATTTTATGCTATAAACAAGGAGTGAGAGCACTTGAGTTGGATAGAGTCGATTCAAAAAGCAATTAATTATATCGAGGAGCATTTATTAGATGACATCACAATGGAGAAAATTGCACGAGAGGTAAATTCTTCTGTCTTTCATTTTCAAAGGACGTTCTCAATTTTAACGGATATGTCTATTGCAGATTATATAAGACGAAGAAGATTAACTTTAGCAGCACAGGAATTAATAAATACAGAGCAAAAAATAATCGATCTCGCCTACAAATATGGCTACGACTCTCCTGAAGCTTTCACAAAGGCATTTCGTAAGCAGCATCACGTAACGCCTAGTGAAGCAAGAAAGAAGCAATGTCAATTACAATCATACAATCGCCTGGTCATCCAGGTAAGCTTGAAGGGAGCAGAACCAATGAAGTATAAAATCGTAGAAAAAGAAAAGTTTCAAGTGGTCGGAGTAAAAAGAACGTATAATTGTCAAAATGGTGAGAATACGAGAGAAATCCCTAAATTTTGGGATGAGATTAACAGCAAGGGGATGGATCATCAATTATTTTCATTAAATAATGGAGAAATTAAAGGGGTGCTTGGCGTCTGTGCACCAAATGTCAGCGAACAAAAAAATGGTTTTATTGATTATTGGATTGCAACGGATCATATTGGGGATGTTCCAGAAGAACTGAAAGCAATGGAAGTTCCAGCATCAAAATGGGTTGTGTTTGAAGTACATGGTCCTATGCCGGATGCTATGCAAAATACTTGGAAACAAATTTACTCTGAATGGTTCCCATCTAATCCATACGAACCTACTGGAACGGCTGAGCTTGAAGTGTACTCAGACGAAAATCCATTTAGTCCTGATCTTTATTCTGAAATTTGGATTCCGATTAAGTAACAGAAATGAAAGCAGCCAAGAATGTTCATTAGATAACATTCTTGGCTTTTATTTTTTTACATTAATTTATTTTCTGAAAGAGTAAACGTTAATGTCATAAAAAGATTCTGTTGATTCTTCATATTCTTGAAATGTTCCTTCAAACGTAAAATTCAATTTCTCTACTACTTTTATAGAATTACTATTACCAGGCTCTATTTTTGCTACAATTTTAGTGATGCTTAAAGTGGTGAAAGCAAATTCAATCAAAGCGGAAATACATTCCGGCGCATAGCCCTTTCCCCAATGTGCTTTAGCAAGATCATAGCCAATTTCTGCAGTAGCACTTTCTACGTCAAATGAATTGAATCCACAAGAGCCGATAATCCCATTTGATTCCTTCTCAATAATTGAAAAACGAATAGCCCTATGCTCCTCGGTCAATTGATCAAAAAGCTCAATCATTTCCTTCGCCTGTTCTTCATGTGTGAAATTTGCGATATTCATAAATTTTGTAACTTCAGGGTCTGACCAAATTTTAAATAAACTATGTGCATCAGCCATCTTCATTTTTCGTAAAAATAATCTTTTTGTGTAAATTTGTTCGATCAATACTTTTACCTCCAAGTTTTTAAAGCGTCTGGACGCAATTATGCCGAGGCATAATTGATATAAGTTTGGATGAAAAATATTGCTATCTGCGCATAATTCAGTCCCTTCAAATTTTATGTACTATTATACAACATTTTAATATTAAACAATAATTCCAGTAATTTCTAAAGTGTTATACTGTATGAAGATATCAGGCGTGTTGATTAGGAAAAAATAGGTTTATTATTGATCGATGAAAGGGT
>NZ_JARVRU010000040.1:0-32275 GCF_030209535.1 Lysinibacillus sp. fls2-241-R2A-57 | reverse complement strand
TTTAAAAGTTAAACTCTTTTAACAATAAATACTGGATGTTTTTCAGTGCCCTCATACACGGGTGGGTGTCAAATTTGTTATTTTTATTTCTCTTCGGCTACTTTTGAGTAACGTTTTGCATGTAGTAACATGAAATAACCGAATGTAATAGCTAAGAATACTACTAGGAAACCTAATAGAATTCCGTAGTTTTGCATTAAGAATGATGTATCACCAGTAGAGATACTTGCTTTAAATGCTTGAATAGTATATGTCATTGGTAATAGTTTATTAAATACTTGTAATGGTTCTGGAATTAACTCAAGTGGGAACGTACCTCCACTTGTTGTAAGTTGTAAAATTAATACAATAATCGCCATGAAGCGTCCTGGATCACCGAACATAGACACTAACATTTGGACTAAAGCTAAGAAAACATAGCTTGCTAATAATGCTGTTAGGAAGAAATATCCTAAACTATGCACTTCAAGGCCTAAGCCCCATTTTACTATAACCACTGTTATTATAGTTTGAATTAAGCCGACTATTGCTAAAACTGAGACTTTACTTGTAAACCAAGCTGCCCCATTTTTTGGACGAATCGCCGGTTCCACAAGTGGGAAAACGATAGAGATCATTAAAGCACCAACTAATAAGCCTAAAGAAACAAAGTATGGTGCGAAGCCTGTTCCATAGTTAGGTACATGGTTAACAGATTCTTTATCAATCTCGACTGGGTTACCTACCATATCATAAGTGTCTTTATTCACATGAACTTCGCTTGCTTTTTCACCTGCTTCACCTAATTCGCCAGATAAAGTTGATGTACCATTTGCAAGTTCAGATGAACCATCTGCAAGCGTTGCAGAACCTTGTGCTAACTCACCTGATTTTGATGCAAGTGTTGATGTACCTTGATTCAATGCTGTTGAGCCACTTGCTAGTTCATTTAAACCTGCAGCTAATGTTTTAGAACCTGTTACAGCTGTATTAACACCAGCATTTAATTCACCTAATTTTTGCGCAAGCGTTGCATTACCAGCTTGGAGACCTTTTGCTCCTTCGACTAATGCACCACTTTTTGCTGTTAATGCATTAGCACCTGCTAACACTTCTCCTTGACCTGCTGCAATTTGAGTTGCACCAGAACTTACTTGATTAGCACCTGCTTGTAATTTTTCTGTACCAGCAGATAAAGAATTTAAGCCATTAGACACGCTGGCACTTCCTGCTTGTAGCTCTGCTAAAGTTTGTTTTAATGCTGCAGCTTGCTCTTCAGGTAGTGAAGCCATCATGCCTTGTAATTGATTGGATAAAGCCGTGATACCTTCTTCTACTTTTGCAGAACCAGCAGTTAATTGGTTTGCTGCACCATTTAATGCGCCTGCATTGTCAGCAATTGAAGCTGCACCTGAACTAATTTGTTGTTGTTTTTCATTAATTGTAGATAAACCTGCTTGCACCTTCGCTACACCTTGAGTATATTGTGATAAACCTTGCTCAAGGGTTGTTGCTCCATTTGCTGCTTGCTGTGCACCTTTTTGTAACTGTCCAGTTCCGTCTTCTAATTTTACTAAGCCAGAAGATAAATCGCTTGCGCCTTTTGCAGCGTCTCCAGCACCTTTAGTAATTTTATCCGTACCATTTGACAATTCAACTGTACTTGATGCTAATTGCTCAAGATAACCTTTTAAATCTTTCGCACCATTGGCTAAAGATTTGGCACCTTCATCTAGCTTACTAGAGCCATCAGCAGCCTCTGTAAAGCCATCTCCCATTGTTGTAATCGTATCAAATAAATTTTCTGCATAAGTAGTTGAAACTTGTGTATTTACTTCCGCACGTATACGTTCCATTGCTGAATCGCCAATTTGTGCACTTAGGAAGTTTAATCCTTCATTTGGAATATAGTTCAAGACTAATTTAGAAGGTTTGTCATTTAATAATGTAGTTGCATGCTCAGAGAAATTTGTTGGAATTTCTAAAATCATATAGTAATCTCGACCATTTAAGCCTTTTTCAGCTTCTTCTTTGGATACTTCAATAAAGTTAAAATCCTTACTTTTGACGAGATTATCGACTAAGTCTTTCCCTACATCTAATTTAACTCCTTCCATTTCAGCACCTTTATCTTGATTGACAACCGCTACCGGCAATTCAGATAGGCTTCCATATGGATCCCAAAATGCCCATAAAAACATACCCGCGTACATGACTGGGATAAATAGTACAGCGATTATTGAAACAAGCATTTTTTTTGTTTTAAAAATATTCAGCCATTCAGCTTTAATCATACGTTTTCTTCACTCCTAAACCACTTGACCGAAAACGTCATTCGGTCATTTTTGTTCAAAAAAAAATCTAGACCTTCATAGGGTCCCTAACTTCTACTTGATTCAGCATTTGTTTCCTATTATCTCAACCGGATCAAGTTAAAATTAGCCCACGAAAGATTGTTTCCTTGAAAAGATTCAGTATCTTTTCTTCTGGAATAATGTCGCCATGTAGCTCCTGCCAATCAACGATAAATGCAAGATACGCCTTTAACAACAAATAGCTTACTAATTCTGCATCACAGTCTCTAATTTCACCTTTATCAATACGTCTTTGAATTAATTCAGCAACATACGATAAAATTTCAGTCTCAATGCGAATTAAAACTTGTTTGACTGCCGGCGTTCGCAATTCTTTTTCTTCTTCTAATAACTTCGCAAATAAAAGATGTTTTTCACGGAACTGTAGCATTTTCATTAAAGCATTATGTGCATTCTCCATAAAGCTAGCTGATGCATCCAACACTGCATCTGCCTCAGCCTTCATCCCTTGTACAAGTGACATGGCTATCTCTTGAAATAAAATTTCTTTATTTGCAAAGAATGTGTAAATCGTTCCTTTACCGACATTAGCAATTTTCGCTACTTGCTCCATCGTTGTCGCCTTGTAACCAAACAATGTAAAGGATTTTGCAGCTGCTTCAAGAATTTCCTGCCTACGATCCATTAGTAACATCCTTTCTTGTTATGTTATGTACATGCTTTGTACACGAAAATGATAATGACCAGAAAACCATTTCGGTCATCTGGTCATTATCATATTCCTATTTTAAAAATAATGCAAGCATTTAATTGTGATTTTTTTCACTTTTTTCGTGTTCACTATGCTCAGCATCTTCTGATTTATTATTACCTTGATCCGTCATATTTTGATCCATGCTATTATTCGCTTTTTCATCCTCTGGTAAAACTTTCGTCATATCAGGTTTCCCAGCCGTAATTTGTTGCTTCGGCATATTATGAATTCCATTAGCAGAGGTTGTATGAGCAAACATATAATAAACACCATCGTGGTCAAATGTAGTCGTTGCTTTATAAACGCCATCTTTCTCTAATTTACCGTCCATCATTTGGCTCTCATCGCGTTTACCAGATTCCCATACCTCAAATTGTACACTTGCATCATCCACGTTTTTTCCACCCTGCTCAACGCGTGCTGCAAGTTCAATCGTTTCATTAATCGCTACTTCTTTTGGTGTTAAAATTTCAACCTCTGGAATTTCTGGTATCTCTGGTTCTTTCAAAGCTGCCGGCTCTTTTTTTTCACCGCAACCTACCAATAAAGCAGGTATTGCGATTAATGCCAATAACCATTTTTTCATGTTTTATTCCTCCATTAGCGGCAACATAATTTTTATTACTGTGCCTTTTTCAACTTCACTTGCAATGTCAATTTTGCCATGTAACTGCTTCAACAATTGTTCAACAATTGACAAGCCTAGTCCACTGCCACCATCAGCTCGACTTCGTGCTTTGTTAACACGATAAAAACGCTCGGTTACATGCGATAAATCCTCCTGTGGAATACCGATTCCATAATCCTTTATAGTTATTACTGCATGATCATTATTTTCAATAGCAGTGATTTCAACTTTTGACTGCTCATACGAGTAATTAATGGCATTTTCAATAAGATTAATAAAAATTTGTTTCAGCTTTACTTCATCAGCTTTGATGATTAATGCATCATCTGCCTCCAAATGGAGTGTAATGCTTTTTTTCTTTGCTTGATGAGTTAATATTTTTTGAACCTCGCGTAATGTTTCAGCAAGAGGGATTGGATATAAAGTTATTTCTGTTTGTTCATTTTCCATACGAGCAAGTTGAAGTAATTCATTTGTCAAACGTTCCATACGATTCGCCTCACGTACAATAAGCTGGATCGTTTCCTCTTTTTGATTATCTGGAATAATGTTCTTCTGTATTGCTTCACTATATCCCTTCACATAGCTAATGGGCGTCCGTAACTCGTGTGAAACTGTTGCTAAAAACGTTTTTTGAGCCTCATCCTCTTGTTGTATAGCCTCTGCCATTTCATTAAAGGTGCTGGATAATCTTCCAATTTCATCTTTTGAATGAACTGGTACACGTGTTCCATAGTTTCCGTGTGACATTTGCTCAACAGCTCTTTGCAAATTACTTAAAGGTCGCATTATATGACGAATTCCTTTATAAATTAAAAAGCTGATGACAATTAAAAATATAAAGGCACTGACAAATAAGAAAATGACCTCATTATTTGCTAACTCACTAATTTTGACTAGAGGAAAGTAAATATAAATAATCCCTTCAAGCCTATTTTGATCTACTAGTGGAAGTACTACAGAAATTAGCTTTCTATCAAATCGGGGCTCATAGCCGATTTTTTGCACATATTCACCTGCAAGTAATTGCTGTCGTTCCTCAGGGCCAATTAATGTTTCGAAATCAATATCGAACGGTACACAAGCACTTAGTTCTCGTGGATTCCTTACTGCAAAAATATTCAAATTTGAGTAATTCGCATAATTTTCTATATCCGCAATAAATTCATCCGTAACCTTTCCACTGGTATACATAGATTGTAGCTTTGTTCCAACTTCTACCATCATTTCTTCCGTGTCTTCTACATAAAGTCGCTCATATAAATAATCTGTCAGGACATACATAAAGAAAACGGTAATGATTAAAAATGCAAAGATTAATAACAAAATGCGTGTTGAAATCTTTCTCATTCGCCAGGATCAAAACGGTAGCCTACTCCCCAAACGGTTTGAATATGCCCCGCGGCTTCCTTTCCAAGCTTTATACGTAAGGTTTTTATATGAGTGTCAACCGTTCTCGTCCCCCCTACGTAATCAATGTCCCAAATGCGTTCTAGTAGTTGCTCCCTTGTATACGCGTTTCCGGGATTATTCATAAATAAATGTAATAGTTCAAACTCCTTTAAAGTAAGCGGAACACTTTTTCCATCTACAGATACTTTACGTGAAATCTCATCTATCTTAATAGGTCCAATCATCACATATTTTTGCTGTAAATCTGTAATGTTTGTACCACTTCTTCTCAATACAGCATGGATTCGCGCAACTAGTTCATCGTTTGTAAAAGGTTTTACAAGATAATCATCTCCGCCAAGTGTAAGACCTCTAACTTTATCCTCATTTGAATCACGTGCTGTCAGGAAGATAATTGGTACATTCGACATTACACGTATGCTTTGACAAACTACAAAGCCATCTTCATGTGGCATCATCACATCGAGTAGAACCAAATCAATTTTTTCGCGCATAATAATATCATATGCTTCTGTACCACTTGCTGCTGTAAAGGTCTCAATTTTTGAATTATTGAGCATCATTTCTATTAAATTACGCATATCTTGTTCATCATCAACAATTAATACAGTTGTCACGTTTTTTCCTCCCTCACTAACAGTTGAAATGCACCTTGCCCCACATCAACTGTCTTGTTAACCTGACCATCTTTTATGAAATACAAAGTATGGTCATCATAGCCAGCGACAACAATATAATCTTTCAACTGATTTACGGCAAATGGATTAGCTCCTACCTCTTGCTCCCATTTTACATTTCCATCAAAGTCGACCACATATAATTTATTATGGCCATGACTAACAACAAGGACAGCATCCTTTGTTTTAGTTAATCCAACAGGCATTAAAGGCATTTCAATCTTTCCATGCGCCTTGCCCGTCGTAAGATCATATTTTTTCACAGCACTATTCGGTTTGCTTCCTTCTCCATGGCCACCAATCCAAAGCTCATTCTTCTCTTCAAGAATTGCTATCCCATGTGATGATTTTTGAATCGGCCATTCTTGCTCAACCTCTAGATTATCAATATTTAACACCGATAATTTCGTGTCTTTATAATTAATCACATATAGCTTATCTTCATGAGCAGCCATTGACATAGGATAATTACCAAGCTTTTGTGTTGCAAGCTCATTGCCCTTCTCATCAAAGCTTGTCACTGTATTTGTTTTGCTATTCGTAATAAAAAACTGTTTTTTATTTTCAACATAATACACATTAGTTGTACCAACCTGTACTTTTTTGGAATAGCTCTTCTTCCCGGTTGATAATGTATAGACATCAATTTCATTCAATTGATGACCATACAATAACACATGATCCTGTCCGAGCAATACTGCCCCTGAGTAAGCTTTGTCAAATAACCATGTTGCTATTACATTACCTTGTTCATCTATAAAATCTAGCGAAGGTTCTTGTATATTTAAGGACGCAATAAAATTCTGGTCTCGTTCAATAGGCTCAAGCGACTTCTCCGTACATCCTGCTAACAATACAATCTGTACTAAAGAAAAAATGAAGAATGCCCATTTTTTCAACATCATCACCTCTGTTTCTTAACTATACTTCACAATTGTGAAATCCGCGTGAAACTTGAAAGGTAAATTTATGACAAACAAAACAAGTGAATTTTTCTATTTTATGTATGTTAAATCAACGTGCATTTATTCAACCGAAAATTATAAATTGATCAAATGATATCAAATACCATTTATTAGCTTTGGAATGAGGAATGAGGTATATTAAGGCTCATGTCCATAACATGTGGTTGATTTCCGTTCCAACTTGGCGCTTTGTAGCTGCCGCTTTACTTTCGCTACTGAAAACATTTGTAGCTGTCGCTCTGCTTTCGCTACTGAAAACATTTTGTTGTTGCTGTCGCTACGCTTTCGCACAGAGCAAAGCTTCCTGGGGGCGTCTGTTGAGCCGCTTCGCTTCGCTGCAGGGTCTTCATCTATGATGCTGATCCCCGAGGAGTCACCCAGTTGAAACGAAGATCAACTTTTAAAATTTTTAGAAATTCTAATTTCAAAAAAATAAAGCGTATAAAAAATAATAATTGATCTATACTATTAAAGATTTCACTTCAAATCCAATGACTAGGAGGGTTAACCCGATGAGTAAGGTTGATCGATAGCTCTGAAGGACCATCATTACTGAATAAAGCTAACGTACAGTTGTCTTAGGACTATCTTAAGATTCTTTGCGGAAGCGAGGCAGTGTGTCATGGAGGAATAAAAGCAAGTGGAGATCAAACCCGGATATTATTTCCGGGTTTTTTTGTTTTACATAATTAGGGGATTTAATTTTAGTTTTAACATATGAAAGGCAATAAAGGCTGTTACGCAACCATTGAGACTGGGACAAAACCTCATTTTTCTGCAAGTGAAAGTGGAGCGGAGCGCAACAGCAGCGACAAAAATCTTTAATGAACTGCAGTTTTGAGATTTGTCGAGAACTTTTGATTGTTTATCGACCAACTTTATCGATTTATCGACCAACTTTTTTAATTTATCAACCAACTTTTGAAAAATATCGACATCTACCTTCATGCAACAGTCTCTGACCGCACTGATAATTTACGTCACCTATTACATAAGCATATTCAGAATTTAAAAACTTAACATCAAAAAACGTGAGAAATCAACGTTTCTAAATTGATTTATCGTGCTTTTTAAGGTTTTGATCAGGTTTGTCCCAGCCACTTTCCTTTTTTAAAAATTCCTATAAGAAGAAGAACAAGCCCAATTAAAAATAGAAGTGGAAACATTACCATCATTAGTGCGACCGATGCAAATCCCTCACCTTCATATACCCCATATAGAGTAGACACACCCCATGAGAATAAAGGAGCAATTACTAACATCATCGTTATTCCCCAAATTATATATTTCTTTTTATTTGATTTACCAAGACTTATCATAAAAGCTACCCCTAGTGCCAATGCTAATCCCAAAACAACTAATCCCATTTCCAAACTTAAACCCTCCAATTCTTCATTTAAATTTCAGCGGATGTTTGGACACTTGCTGACGCTTCGCTTTTAGTACAAAAAATATTTGTTGATAGAAGTTAAAAGTCATGGAATTAGTTAGAACCTGGATAGAATGTGTCCATCTACTACAGTGAATCTATTTACTCCAATAAAAAAATTTGTATTTTCTTGAACAAGCGCCCCTGTTATTTCAACATTCAATATTAGGATATTTATTTACTTCACACATGAAAAAGCCAGTACAATTGGAATTCGTTGTCTTCTAACAAATTCATCTTCACTATTAAAATGTTCACGCTTTGGAGTACCTTCACGTAAATCTAGAACTGAAAAGCCAGCTTGTTTAAGTGCTATAAAATAATGTTCGATTGTACGATGATACTTAACTACTATTTGGTCAATCCAAGGCTCTTTTCTTTCCCCCTCACGGAAATAGTCATCGACGATCCAATTACCTCGTTTATCCCCAGATTGCTTACTCGCAAATGACGCAGTTGTAAGTGGATGCTGGATACTAAAAGCAAATCTTCCGTTTTCTTTAAGTGTTTTATGAACATCTTGAAACAGACGGTTAATGTCTGAAACGTAATGGATAGCAAATCGCGATGTTACAAGATCAAATGCATCTTTCGGATAATCATAAGACTCCATTGTTTCAAAGTGTATTGTCCCATTTTGTTGAAGTATGTTAGAACGTGCCACTGCCACCATTTGTTCTGAACCTTCTACTCCTGTGTAGCTTTTTGCTCCTAAATGTAAGAGTTCTTTTCCAAACGATGCATCACCACACCCTAAATCTAAAACGCTACTATCTTGAAAGCTCCCAATTAATTCATAGATAATCGGTCTTTCAATGGCATTATTCGGACTATCTTTTCTGTTTCTTCTAGTCATATAATTTTCAAAAAAATCAGTTTGATCGTAAACACTAAATCCTTTATATTCCAACGAAACGTCTCCCCCTTTAAAATTTGAGATGTCGGTCGATTCATCACCAAATACAAATTAATGCATTCTATCATATTTTTGGCTCATCACCAAAAGTTGTGGATGTCATTTTTAATATATGCGCTGTATTTTAGTTGATTGTAGTGGAGACTGGGCGACTCCTTGGGGATCAGCGTCACAGATGAGACCCTGGAGCGAGCAACGCGAGTGAAGCGGCTCATCGGACGCCCCCAGGAAGCTCTGCTCTGCGCGAAAGCGAAGCGTCAGCGGCAAAGCGCCCAGTCGGAACGGAAATCAACCACACATTTTGGTGAAGAGCCACACTTTTTTCATAATATACAAGAAGGAGTTTTTTTACTTTTCAAAAATTACACAAAAAGTCATCGCTATAAACGACTCCTTATTAAACTTAACTCCGTTAGCTCAATAAGAAGTTGAAGAAGACTGTTTTCCTATTTAATACTTCTATATAAGTAGGTCTATTTTATCTAATTTAAGTTCCTACCATAATTGTGATATTTATAATAAACAAGTAGTTAACTGTCTATTTATCCCATTTCCTCTATGAATACGATATTAGGAGAGGGGGTGAAATAATGTATTTCGGAAATTTTCTAGATAGAATTTGTAGCAAATGTAATACATTCCCTTGTTGTTGTTTAAGTGGACCTATTCTACGCTCCCCTATTTGGCCAGTTAGACCTACCGAAAGTACAAGTGCTACGAGGGGTACTGAGCCTACCGAAAACATTGGAGCAACAGATGCAACTGGATCAATAGGAACTTCTGAACCTGCATTTACAGAAGGTTTCTCGGCTTTCATAAGTTCTTTTAATGTTAGAAGGTCTTCTAACATTAAAAACTGGAGTGTTGTAACACCTTTTTACTCAACACCTGCATTTGATTCAATTACTGGCATATTCACTGTTCCAAAAACAGGAAAATATTGTTTTGAAGCTACCATTAATTTTTCCACAGCTGCAGCTATTTCCTATAATTTAGATGCGGGAGTTAATCCTTCATTTGCAATCCGTAGAAACACGTCAACAAACTTAATAAGTGGGCTCTTGCCAATATTAAATATAGACATAAGCCAATTAACTGTACGTACGATTTTAGGTGCTGGAACCGTAACGCTAGCTGGAGTGTTGGACTTAACTGCGGGAGATGCGATTGATTTATTCTATGAAGCTGATGGATTAGATATAGGGCTCATGCTAGGTGGTGCTAACTCTGACGGGATATTATGGTCATGTCATCGAATTTTCTAATAGTAGATTCTAGGTATCTTAAAGTGAAATAAGCCAAGGAAGTTTTATTTAACCTTCCCTGGCTTGTTGTTCAGTGATATTTCGCATCTTCTTTGTGCGACTAACCATCTTTAGTTTTATTGCTGCTCAAACATTTCCATTAATATTTTGTTAGCAACGTTTTTACCTTGCTCAACGCACTCAGGTATTGATATTCCTTCGAAAGAACTTCCTGAGAGCTTAACAGTTGGAAAATGTTCTTGCAATTCTTGCTTTACACGCTCTATCTTCGCCTCATGACCTACCGTATACTGCGGCATAGCATTTTTCCAGCGAGAAACTACTGTCATCAACGGTGCTCCATCTACACCAATTGTTTTCATTAAATCCTGCAATACAGTCTTTTCAATTTCAGTATCAGATAACGCTACAACTGCCTCGTCACCCACTCGTCCAATATAACTGCGTAATAGCACGTAATCATTTGGTGTTGTGCCAGGCCACTTTCTATTAATCCAAGTGCAAGAAGTTATTGAAAAATCACTATTTCGTGAGACAAAAATTGATAATGCATCTAAGTCACCTAACTGATCTTTTTTAAAGGCCATTGTTACAGTAGCAATAGTTGCTGCCTTCATCGTACTCAATTCAGTTAATAACTGGTGTTTGTTGAACATTTTTTTTGCCGTATTAAATGGTGTGGCAATAATAACAGCATCTGCTTTTAATTGTGTAAAATTATTTAACACAACTTGGACAGTTCCATCCTTACCATGTTCAATTTCTTCAACTTTAACACCCTTCATAACTGTCCCAGGAAGTAGTGATTCTTCAAGCTTTTCGATAAGTGTCTCAAGACCATTATTAAAAGTTTGAAAAATCCCCTTATCTTTCTCGATGCGATTGTTACTTAAAAAATTCGTACCAGACTTTTTCATACCAATAAGTAGACTACGATATTTTTGTTCTAATTCGTAGAGCTGCGGGAATGTTAAGCGCATGCTTAACTGCTCTATATCACCCGCAAATGTTCCTGCAAGTAATGGTTCTACTAGATTTTCCACAACTTCAGCACCGAATCTTCTTCTAAAAAATTGCCCCAATGGTTGGTCATCATCCTGCGCAGAACGGGTGATGAAAAAATCACCCGCTGCACGGACTTTACCGCTGAGTGAAAACAAACCTGATGTAATAAATGACGAGATAAGCGGTGTTGCCCCAGACAAAAGATTACTAGGGATTCGATATAATTTACTACCAACAGCAATATAATTCGGTCCTGCATTGCTTGTAATCAATTCTTGTTCAATTCCTAAATCCTTTGCCAAAGCATATACATAGTTCTCACGATCAAAAAAAGATTCTGGCCCGCGCTCGATAATAAAGCCATCTTTTCTCAGTGTTTGTATTTTTCCGCCAAGACGTAATGACGACTCGACAAGTACGATATCTAACGGCAATTCTTTTGCGATTGCTTCTTTTTGCAAATAGAACGCAGCTGTGAGGCCAGTAATGCCACCGCCTACAACAACTACCTTACGTCTTTTCTGAGTCACCAACATCATCACTTTCTTTTCGCTTAGCTTAATTTTTTATGAATGGCATCAACCATTGCATCAATAAATAATGGGTGTGTATTTGGCATTGCCGGACGATAATATTTCGCGCCAAGTTCATCACAAACCACTTTACATTCAAAATCGTTGTCATATAAAACTTCTAAATGTTCTGTTACAAAGCCCACTGGCGTGTAAACGAACGAACGGAAGCCCTTTTGCTCGTAAAGTTCACGCGTTAAGTCCTGAACATCTGGACCGATCCAAGGTTCTGGTGTTTGTCCTGCTGATTGCCAGCCAACTTCTACATTCTTTACGCCTGTCGCTTCTTGGATTAGTCGAGCTGTCTCGATTAATTGATCTTCATATGGATCGCCCAACTCTTTAATTTTCTCTGGAAGTGAATGTGCAGACACAATTAAACATGCTTTTTCACGTTCTTCCTCAGACATGGCATGAAATGTTTCATTCACTTTGATTTTCCAATACTCAATGAAATTTGGTTCATCATACCAAGATTCCACAGAAGTAAATGTTAAACGACCTGCAGCTGCTTCTACCGCACGGCCATTATATGATTTAATAGAGAATGTTGAGAAATGAGGCGCTAATACGATAGAAACCGCTTCTTTAATCCCCTCTGCTACCATTTCTTCTACAGCATCTTCAATGAATGGATGGATATGCTTTAAACCGATAAATAATTTGTATTCCACATCATCTTGTACTTCATTTAAGCGCGCACATAAAGCTTCAGCCTGTGCTTTTGTAGCAGCAGCAAGTGGCGATAAACCACCGATTGCTTCATAACGACTACGTAAATCTTCTAAATGCTCTTCTGATGGTTTGCGACCATGGCGGATATGTGTATAGTAAGGTTCGATGTCTTCTTCTTTATAGGGTGTTCCGTATGCCATTACTAATAAGCCTTTAATTTCTTTCATTAACTTTTCACCTCTAAAATAGTTAAAATTATATCTTTAATGTGACAAAAAGAAGCTGTCCAATTCATCAGATTGGACAGCATCCTTTCTTATGAATGAAATTAGAACTTCTTTCATAGAACAGGATATAAGATTTAAAATCTTGGTCACTTCTACATTATTTAAGAACGTGCTTGGATTTGTTGAGCACTATATTCATGAATTAATGTCGTTAAGCGTTTTAACACTTCTGGGTCTACCTCTGGGAATACACCATGACCTAAGTTAAAAATATGTCCAGGCATTTCTAAACCTTGATCAATAATATCTTTCGTACGCTTCTCAATAACAGACCAATCCGCAAGTAATAGCGATGGATCTAAGTTACCTTGAACTGGTTTTGTAATACCGTTTGCACGCGCTTCTTTAATTGGTAAACGCCAATCTAAGCCAACAACATCTATCGGTAAATCATTCCATTCTTTCGCTAAATGACTTGCACCAACACCAAACTGAATAAGTGGCACATTTTCTTTTTTCAACTCAGCAAAAATACGTGTCATAATTGGTTTAATGAAAACACGATAGTCTTCAACATTTAAAGCACCAACCCAAGAATCGAATACTTGGATCGCCTTTGCTCCCGCTTCAACTTGGGCAGTAACATCAGAAATAATCATGTCAGCTAATTTATCCATTAATGCAAACCAAGCTTGAGGCTCTGATACCATAAATGACTTTGTTTTATTATAGTTTCTTGAAGGCCCACCTTCAATCATATAGCTTGCAAGAGTGAACGGCGCCCCAGCAAAGCCGATTAATGGTACATTCAACTGCTCTTCTGTTAACAATTTTATCGTTTCTAAAACGAATGGTGTATGTTCTTTCGCATTGAATTCACCTAATTTTTCTATATCAGCGACAGATCGAATAGGGTTTGAAATTACAGGACCTACGCCTGCTTTAATTTCTACATCTACACCAATACCCGGAAGAGGCGTTACAATATCTTTGTATAAAATTGCCGCATCAACATTGTAATTTTCGACTGGTAAACGCGTTACATACGCGCAAAGCTCAGGTTGATGTGTAATTTCCTCTAATGAGTACTTTTCTTTTATTACACGATATTCTGGCTGAGAGCGTCCTGCTTGTCGCATATACCACACTGGTGTATGCTCCGTTCTTTCTCCTCGTGCAGCACGTAGAAGTGTATCATTAAAAGTTGTCATGAATATTTCCTTCCCCTCGATAAAATTTATATCGTAAAATTCTCTTGTTTATTTCGTTATTATTGATATCCGTTTTCAATAGTAAACGCTTCCTCTGATATTGTATAGTTTTCCTAGAGAAATGTCATAAAATTGTTCTTTCTAAGATTTTTTCTTTTTGACAAAGCTTTAGACTTACACTTAAATGGAGATAATCACACTAGATTATCAATTTAATGAAGATGAAGATGAACATTCATAAGGAGGGCAAATTTATGTATATTTATTTAACTTCTGGTACAGGTGATTTTTTACAACAGTTAAAAAATAAATATCCAAAAGAAGAAATGATTTTAATACACGGAGAAGGTAACTCTGTGCTTATACATGAAACAGAAGGGAAATCTGTATTTGCCACACCACGAAAGTTTGAAGTACTAGATTCAGTCCATAATTTAGAAGAACGCGGCTTCTTCTTCTTCAACAATATTCCCGTTACAGATGAAGGTCGACCAGTTTTTGAACATCGCGTTTTAAACCGAGCACGCGCTATAGAAGATGAGCCAGGCTTTGTAGCATTTCGACTACTCCGTCCATTAAACAGTGAAACCTACATTGTTATGACACAATGGCACGGTCCTCATTCATTTGAAGCATGGAAAAGCTCAAACGCCTTTACATCAGCCCATACTGAACTTGAAGAACCAACAGGCGTAAATCAGCAAAACATTTTCTCAGCAGCTTCCTATGTCACAACCTATAGCGTCGATCCAAAAGAAGAAGACGAAGCTTAGTTGAGGGGCGCGGGTATTTGCTACGCTTTCGCGGGTATTCTCCTCGGGCGCGCGGGTATTTACTACGCTTTCGCGGGTATTCCCCTGACGCGCGGGTATTTGCTACGCATTCGCGGGTATTCTCCCCGGACGCGCGGGTATTTGCTCCGCTTCCGCGGGTATTCCCCTGACGCGCGGGTATTTGCTTCGCTTTCGCGGGTATTTCACTCGGACGCGGGGGTATTTACTCTGCTTCCGCGGGTATTCCCCTCGGGCGCGCGGGTATTCTCCTCGGGCGCGCGGGTATTTACTACGCTTTCGCGGGTATTCCCCTGACGCGCGGGTATTTGCTACGCTTTCGCGGGTATTCTCCCCGGACGCGCGGGTATTTGCTTCGCTTTCGCGGGTATTCTCCTCGGACGCGCGGGTATTTGCTCCGATTCCGCGGGTATTCCCCGGACGCGCGGGTATTTACTCTTCTTCCGCGGATACTCCTCGGGCGCGCGGGTATTTGCTCCGCTTTCGCGGGTATTCTCCCCGGGCGCGCGGGTATTTGCTACGCTTCCGCGAGTACTCTCCCGTGAAAAGTGTTGACCTACGTTTTATCTTGTTAATAAAACTATTATTTTGTTAATACAATTGAAGATAATCTGTTTAAGGAGGTTTACTATG
This sequence comes from Lysinibacillus sp. fls2-241-R2A-57, assembly GCF_030209535.1. Classification (NCBI taxonomy): domain Bacteria; kingdom Bacillati; phylum Bacillota; class Bacilli; order Caryophanales; family Bacillaceae; genus Lysinibacillus; species Lysinibacillus sp. fls2-241-R2A-57. The sequence goes on along the minus strand of NZ_JARVRU010000040.1, from coordinate 16,820 downwards.
AACCAACATCTACTCGAAAAGATCGATGCTCATTTTGATGAAATGGTGGCTATTCGCCGTCATCTACATATGCATCCGGAGCTAAGCTTCCAGGAGCAAGACACCGCCAATTATATTGTTCAATTTTATAAAAAGTTAGTCGTGCCAGTCGAAGCTAATGTTAGTGGTTATGGTCTGATTGCACGGATTAAAGGAAGCAAGCCTGGCAAAACAATTGCCTTACGCGCAGACTTTGATGCACTTCCTATACAAGATGAAAAAGATGTACCATATAGATCAACTGTGCCTGGCGTAATGCATGCTTGTGGGCATGATGGTCATACGGCTACTTTGTTAATTATCGGTAAGCTATTGTGGGAAATGCGCGATGAGTTAGTTGGAGAATATGTACTAATTCACCAACATGCCGAAGAGGTTGATCCAGGTGGAGCAATTGGGATGGTACAGGCTGGGGCTTTGAATGGTGTTGATGCCATTTTTGGTACGCATCTTTCTTCTAACCATCCAACAGGCATGATTGGCTACCGCGTAGGGCCGACGATGGCTGCTGTTGATAGTTTTGAAATAAAAATTCAAGGCCAGGGCGGTCATGGCGCTCATCCGGATCAAACAAAGGATGCGATTGTTATTGGCTCTCAGCTTGTTATAAATTTACAACAGCTTGTCGCACGTCGTGTTGCCCCAACCGAATCGGCTGTTTTGTCAGTTGGTTCATTCGTGGCATCTAATGCTGACAATATTATTGCCGATACAGCCTATTTAAATGGTACAATTCGAACATTTAATAAGGATGTTCGTGAAACGATGGAACGTGAGTTTAAACGGATTATTCAAGGTACAGAAATTGCGCATGATTGTACAATTAAACTGAATTACCGTCGTGGCTACCCTGCAGTTGTAAATCATGAGAAGGAAACACTGTTTGTGCGTAATATCGCACAGGATATTTGCGATGTTACTGAGATTGAAGCAACTATGGGGGCTGAAGATTTCTCTTATTACTTAGAAGAAAAGCCAGGTACATTCTTCTTTACTGGTGCCGCACCAACTGAATATGCACCACATCATCATCCAAAATTCGATATAGATGAAAAAGGCATGCTTATTGCTGCAAAGGTATTAGTAACAGCAGCACTAGATTATCAATTAATAGAATAAAAAATAAAGCTCATTTTTCCAATCAAAGAATTGGAGAAATGAGCTTTTATAATTTGCTGATCACCATAACGTGGGTTGATTTCCGTTCCGACTGGGGTGTCCGATGAGCCGCTTCGCTGCAGGGTCTCATCTGTGGCGCTGTGAACCCGAGGAGTCGCCCAGTCTCCACTCCAATCAACTTATTCACATGGCATACATTTTAACAAAATGCATCTACCCTTTGGTGATAAGCCGAAATTAATCATATTCAGGATTTCGAGACTCTAGCAGTCAATTCACTAATAACCAAAATGATAATAATGGTTACATAAAACATAGGCTGTGTGATACCACATAGGCCAACGATAATAGCTTGAACTACCATCGCTAGTCGCACAATTTGTTTGACCGCTACTTTGCGTGCTTCATCTGGTAAAGGATAAAGCATGTCCATGCGGAATTCACCGCTTGCTAATAATGCTTGCTTTAACTGTATTGTTGTAGCAAAGCTCAATGCACCTGCAACAATCCATGTAACGACAGGGATATCTACAAAGGCTGCAATAACAGCTGAAATCACTGTTAATCGTAACCATAAATAAAAATGATCGTCTGTACGCACAAATGTCCGGAACACTAAGTACTTTTGAGCATTGTCCTTCTTGTACGACACAAATTTGTAAATCCAGTCAAGCCAACCACGACGGCGGATGCTTCCACGTAAATGCGGAACGTCTGTGAAATAATTAGCAAAACGATAGAAGCTCATCATGCGATTTTGTTCTAGCTTCACAAAATGCTCATACGGTACAGGCTCACCAGCACATTTTTTCCTAAATATAACAATATACACACACCCAATAGCAACAGCAATAAGTACTAAAATGAGTTGCATATTAAGCCCCATGTACACAGCAACACCAAAGATAACAGCTCGAATTAGCCTGTCCACCCAAATCATTTGACCACGTTCACTATAACGATAGCTAAATTCACCTTGAACGCTCAAATACTTCAATACAATAATAAGGAAGAAAACTGACCAAATCTCAAATGTTGTTAATTCAGTAACAGCCTTTAATAAAGGAATACTAACGATATAAACTATCGCTACAACCCAAATTTGTGACCAAAACGTCCACGCTAATGCCTTTTTAAAATACTGTGACATTTTTGATTCTAAAGGTAATAAATATACTTGGTCTGGCTCTCTCAAAAGTGAAGTTGGACGACTAAATGCTAGTAAAATCCCCACTACCACCGCAATTAAAATCACTGCTGGAAAATCAGGCTGTACGATTTTCAGCCATTCACTATATTGATAGCCCCCTGCTCCAATAAGAAATACTAGTACAATCGCTATATGCCCCGTAAAAATAAATCGCATATATTTTTGCACTTCACCTATATAATGCATGAAGCGAGAGGACCATACATCACGCAAGTTCTTCATGGTCGTGCTCCTTTGTCATTGCAATATATAAGTCATCTAATGTCGCATTTGGCATCGCAAATGCCTTGCGTAGATCCTCCATTGTTCCTTGTGCCCGCACACGACCTTCATGCAATAAAATTATGCGGTCACAATGCTTTTCAGCGGTCGATAAAATATGGGTCGACATTAATATAGAAGCGCCCTCTTTTTTCTTTTCATCCATTTGATCAAGCAAGGATTGAATCCCAAGCGGATCGAGTCCCACAAAAGGCTCATCAATAATGTAAAGACTTGGATTGACTAAAAAGGCGCACATAATCATAACCTTTTGACGCATCCCCTTTGAGAAATGCGATGGGAACCAATTAAGTCGTTTTTCCATTCGAAATTCCTTTAATAATAATTGCGAACGTGCTGCTAGCGTTGCTTCATCTAACCCGTAAGCCATTGCAGTTAATTCTAAATGTTCACGTAATGTTAGCTCATCGTATAATACAGGTGTTTCAGGAATATAAGAAAATGCTGTACGATACTTGTCCGTATTTTCCTTTAACGTCACACCATTTAAACGAATGTCTCCTTCTTTTGGAAGCATCGTTCCAATAATATGCTTAATCGTTGTACTTTTACCAGCACCGTTCAAGCCGATTAAGCCAACCAACTCTCCTTTTTCAATTGTAAATGATAAATCTTTAATTACAGGCTTTCTTGTATAACCACCTGTCACATGTTGTACCTCTAATACCGTCATGCCCTCACTCCTCTTCTTGTTTATATTTTATCAAAAATTAGCAAATGATACAGTTATGAGTGTGATAGAATGTACTTACATATAAAATAAGGGGGAATTTTCAAATGAGCGATTGCCTATTTTGCAAAATCATTGATGGATCCATTCCGAGTACAAAAATTTATGAAGACGAACATGTCTATGCATTTACTGACATTTCGCCTGTAGCAAAAGGTCATACACTATTAATCCCAAAACATCACTGTAAGGATCTATTTGAAATGCCTGCGGATGTGGCTAGCAACTTATATGCAGTAGCACCGAAAATTGCAAATGCTATTAAAGCTGCTTTTAATCCAATTGGACTGAATACAATTAATAATAACGGTGCTGCAGCTGGACAAACTGTTTTCCACTACCACTTACATTTTATTCCGCGTTACGATGAAAAAGAAGGTTTGGGCTTAATTTGGCAAACGCAAAAATATACACCAGAGCAATTAAGTGACGTTGCAGAAAGCATTAAAGCCAACCTTTAAATCAATTATACCTCGGCATAATTGCGTCCGGAATCGAAAAGAAGTTAAATGGCAAACACTTGAATTATCAGAATAGTATATTGCAATTTACTTGTATTTATCGTACAATCACAAATAAGTTTCGCTAACGGTCATGAGGACACGTTAGGAGACAAATAGATTAGCTCAGTTGAGGAGAGATTAGAAATGAATACAAAGAATTTAGTTTTAATGGCACTTTTAGTTGGTGTCGGTGCTGCACTTTATGTAGTTACACCAGGTATGGTAAATGGCATGAAGCCTGATTTCATGCTAACAATGATGTTTATTGGCATTTTATTGTTCCCTACTGTTAAAGAAACGTTTTTACTTTCTTTAGTGACAGGTGTACTTTCCGGATTGTTTACAACGTTTCCGGCTGGCCTTGTTCCAAATATTATCGATAAAGCAGTTACAGGTTTTGTCTTTTTAATTGCCTTACTTGTACTAAAAAAATTGGTAAACAATTTCGTCGTATCAGCTAGCTTAGTTGGTTTAGGAACAATTTTATCTGGAACTGTCTTTTTAGCAGTAGCACTTTTTGTGTTCAACGCAAATGTTGGTGCAACATTCGCTGTTCTTTTTGTAGGTGTTGTACTACCTGCTGTAGCATTTAATGTCATCGCTTTTGCAATTATTTATCCTATAGTTGCAAAATTAGTGAAACGTTCTAAATTCAAGACAGCTATTTCAATTTAACAAAAAGCTGCATAAGCTAGAAAATGCACTTTAATCTAACAAAGGAAGCTAAACTGTGATACAAAATCACTCGTTTAGTTTCTTTTTTCTTTTTGTATCTGTGCATTTCATGGTTTAATAGTAGATAACACATAACAATTATAGAAATGAGGTATTCAATATGAAAGCAAAACCATTTTTATTTGGACTGACAGCTGGGATTGTCGGCGGGACAATCGCTGTACTTTTTTCAACTCCTCAATCAGGACAACAATTACGCGCTAATTTGCGAGCAAATGCTGAAAGTACTAAGGACAAACTTTTAGATGTGAAGCAGCAAGTAGACACAGTGAAACAATCCGTTAATTCATTAACAATTGAAGTGAAAAATAATATACCACAAATAGTAAATGATTTAAAACAAACAATAGCTACATTTACAGAAGAAATCGAGCCGTCAAAGAATAACTTACAACAAGAAATAGAAGCATTACAGAATTCAATAAGCGAAATCGAGAAAAATGTCGCACAATTCACAGAAAAAGGGAAAAAGTCACAAGAAAAAATTAGCGACTAAAGCCCTCCATGAACACTGGAAAATCTATATTTTTATTAAAAATAATTGCTATAATATCATTTTTTAACCACTTTTCAATTTTTTAATTTTTCTAACTTTAAACTTTTTTTCTTTATTGCTATAATATTTTTAAAATGTTAAAGAAAGCAGTAGGTGATGGCTTTGTCAGAGGAATTATATACTCAAAAAGAAGCGATGCTTTATAGTCAAAGAATTGCGCAATTATCAAAAGCCTTATGGAAAGCGGTTGAAAAAGATTGGCAGCAATGGATTAAACCCTACGATTTAAATATTAACGAACATCATATTTTATGGATTTCGTATCATTTAAAAGGGGCTTCGATTTCCGATGTAGCAAAGTTTGGGGTTATGCACGTTTCGACTGCATTTAATTTTTCTAAGAAGTTAGAAGAGCGTGGATTCCTAAAGTTTTCAAAGCGGGATGACGACAAACGTAATACGTATGTTGAGTTAACAGAAGCAGGTACAGACCTTATTATTGAAATGAACAATAATTATCATAATACGTATCATTCTGTGCTTGAAGGCTCGTTAGCTTTAAAAGACTTATACGGACGCTTCCCAGAATTTTTAGATGTTATGGCTGTTATTCGTAATATATACGGAGAAGACTTCATCGACATCTTCGAGCGTTCCTTCCAGCACTTCCGTAATTCCTTGGACTCGATGGAAGAACGTTCAACTGTAAAAGGATGAAAGTGAGCTAATCGAGCTTTTAAGGTCCGTTATTCATGAAGGCAGTACAGACTCAGTCTCGATTTTATCATGGAAATGCTTCTTACTGACCAATCAATTATGCCTCGGCATAATTGCGTCCGGAATCGGCTTTGAGCTTAGGCCTGCACGATGCAGGTCAGTTAGCCGTTATCGCATGGATGCGATGATTTTAGGCTAACATCCCCTAAGCACTCCTTTCCGATTCCGTGACATCGGCCAGAGGCTTAACTTCTTTCAGCGGGTGTTTGGACACCCGCTGAAAAGTAACTTAAATTCGCATTCATCTCATTACCTATAGAGGTGGGAGACTTCTGTAGCTGACGCTTTGCTTTCGCTACAAAAGACATTTGCTGAAAGAAGTTAAAGTGAGAGAAGATAAATGCTAAAAGAGGTATTTCAGAAATTTCTGAGATACCTCCTTTTTCTTGCATTCTAACATAAATCAATTTACATTAAATAGGACCCTTCCTATTACGGAGTTGATAAACCATGCATTGTTGGAAAATTTTAAACCTAGAACATCATTACGGAACAACGCGTATCATACTAATGTCTGTAATTGTTTTTTTAACCGTCTTTTCTCTTTCCTATGTAACACTTAATTTATTTAATGACGAGCACTATACCGATCATTTATTATGGCTATTTGTTATTGCTATATTAGCACTCTATCCAATTCATAAATGCTTTCACTTTCTAGCATTGTATGATTTACGTCAACATTTAAAATTGCGTGTGCGTACCCAATTCTATGTTATTCCTGTTCTACACATGCGTATTCAGGAGCCTTTATCGAAAAATCGTTATATTTTAGCTTTACTCACGCCATTTATTGTTATAAATACAGGTATTTTAATAGGTACATTGCTATTCCCTGCATATACCCATTACGGCACATTGCTTTTAGCTTACCATTGTAGTCTATGTTTAATTGATATTTTGTATGTGAAGTATTTATTGAATTCACCTAAAGACTCCCAAATTGAAGAGACACCAAAGGGCTATGAAATTTTAGTGCCGCCCACTATTCACTAAATTGCTTGTACTTGTGTTTTATGAACGTTTTTTGTTATGCTATTAATACTGAAAGAGGGGAGGAATAGACTTGCTATTAATGATTGTAGTTCTATTCTCGGTATTCTATTTATTTCAAATAAACCGCATGACTTATGCACTGTGCATGCGACGTGAAATTCCCGAAGAAAAACAGCCAAAAATATTCCGAACTATAAATATACTGATTACAATTTTACTTGTCTCATTTTATATTGAAATTTTATATGCTGTATAGTTAAAAAGAAAAAGTGCAGCCGCGCCCGTTTGCTCGCATGGAGGTAAGTTTGACACCCCATGTGACATCGCGTTCTTACCAATCTTATTTTGGGGACGCGACCCCAAGCGTGCGCGCGAATGCCTTTTATTGTTAAGAAAAGCTAAGGACGATTTAATCCTTAGCTTTTCGCCATTTTAACCTACATATAACCGGCAGTAAGACTCGACTTCAAACTGATCGGGGTAAATCAGAGTATTTGGGGAGCGACTGCCAGTAAATCATGCCACCAGGATGTTGGTCACACAAGCGTTTTCACAAGATATGACCTCTATCCTTTAGAGAAGAGGGAAATGAACCCCTCTGAATGAAGTTTCATTTTATCAATTAGTATAGGAACGCTGCACCAACAATAATTAATAAAATAAATAACACGACTATTAAAGCAAAGCTTGAGCCTGAACCATAGCCGCCGCCGCCACCGCCGCCGTATCCTCCGCTGCCCATAACTTCACCCCCTTTCTTTTCTATATCCTATGCGCTTCAAAATTAGAAATATAGGCTATACTCAAGGGGGGAACCATTTTGTTTTTAATACGTTTATGTTATAGTAAGCAATGGACGAAACCACGTTAGGAGAGAATATCTACTATGAAAAAGACAGTTTTATCTGTAACATTAGCCGCTTCGGTACTAGCGCTCGGTGCTTGTAGCGGAGGAGACAAAGAAACGATTGTTACTTCAAAAGCAGGCGACATTTCAGTTGCTGACTTTAATGAAACAGCAAAAACTTTAGCAGGCCCTGCTATAATACAACAAATGGTGTCTGAAAAATTATTAGCTGATAAGTACGAAGTAACAGATAAAGAAATCCAAGAAGCTTATGACGCAATGGCTTCGCAATTCGGTGGTAACTTTGACAAAGTTCTTAAAGAAAATGGCTTAACTGAAAAAGACTTTAAAGAAACTTTACGCTTCCCACTTCTTCAAGAAAAAGCTTTAAAAGATAAAGCTATTAAAGAAGAAGATGTAAAAAAATATTATGAGCAAATGAAAACAGAGTTAAATGGTCGTCATATTTTAGTGGCAGATGAGAAAACTGCTAATGAAGTTATTGCCAAAATTAAAGGCGGCGCACCTTTTGCGGACGTAGCAAAAGAATACTCAACTGATACTGGCTCTGCTCCAAAAGGCGGAGAGCTAGGCTGGTTCTCTGTTGGCGCAATGGTAGAGGAATTTAATGATGCTGCTTATGCCCTTCCTTTAAATACATTAAGCGAACCTGTAAAAACAAGCTTTGGTTACCACATTATTGAAATTACGGACAAGCGTGATGTAAAAGGTGTTGGCTCATTCAAAGACGAAGAAGATAACATTCGTACACAAATGCTAGGTAAATTAAAGAATACAGGTGAAGATCAGAAGATCATTAAAGATATCGTTGCAAATCTTGCGAAGGACGCTGATGTAAAAACATCTGATAAAGAATTCAAAGCAGCTATAGACGCCCTTTCAACAACAAGTGAAGAACAAGCTAAAAAAGCTGAAGAAGCAGCTAAAAAAGCTGAAGAAGACGCTAAAAAAGCTGAAGAAAAAGCGGCTAAAGAAAATAAAGATAACAAAGATAAATCTGAAGATAACAAAGACAAATCTGAAGATACAGAATCTAAATAGTTGTTATTTTTACTATATGAAAAAGGGTTACGCTAATACAGGCGTAACCCTTTTTGTATGCTGTTTTTTTGAAATAAAGTTATTCTATCAAAGCAAATGAAAAGGATTCATTTTTTTGATTTAAGACAGCTTTCAAACATCCCCAAACAGTGATGAACATTTACTTAATAGTCGGCTTATAAAACGATCGATTATCAAGTGGGAATAGTCTCTCCGTAAATTCTCCTGGCGCTGTTTTGCCAAGTGCTCGTGTTAACATGTTCATCTTCGCATCAATATTATCAATATAATGCAAAATTTCCGCTTCTTGAATCATCGGTTTTTTCGGGCTGCCCCATTCTTCTTTACCGTGGTGAGATAGCACCATATGTTGCAATAGCATTACTTCTTCGCCCTCGATCTCTAGTTCACTAGCAATCATAGCGATTTCATTAACCATAATCGTAATATGGCCTAGTAAATTCCCCTCAACAGTATACATTGTTGCAACTGGTCCTGATAACTCAACAACCTTACCAATATCATGTAAAATAATTCCTGCATATAACAAATCTCTATTTAATGTAGGATATAGATCAGCAATGGCTTTACCAAGTCTCAACATTGACACCATATGATCTAGTAAGCCTGATGCATAATCATGATGATTTTTCGTTGCAGCTGGATATACTAAAATAGCATCCTGATGTTTTTTAATAGTTGCTCGGGTAATTCGTGATATATTTGGATTTTTAATATCAAAGAAAAATTGCGTTAACTCTTCATATAATTGTTCTTTTGGAGTTGCTGCGGAAGGAACTAAATCATTAATAGCAATTCCCTCCTCTGGTTTTGCTACACGGATTGCTTTTATACGCAATTGATTTTTGCCGCGGTAGTCATGAATTTCTCCACCTACACGTACAATTGCCTCAGCGTGGTACGTTTTTTCGTGCTCTTCATTTGTATCCCATAGCTTTGCCTCAATATCTCCACTTTTATCTTGTAATAACAGTGACATAAATGGCTTTCCAACTGTGGTAACCCCTTTTGTCGCTTGTTTAATTAATAAAAATTGATCAACTGATTCTCCAACCTGGAGCGTCGTAATACCCTTCATGTTGACGCCACTCCCCTTTCATTTGCTAGTGCCCCTACATCGACAATTTGGTCTTTCTGCCAATGCTCGAGCATCGCGTCATGGCAAGTAAAATATAAAATCTGACGTTCATACCCTACTTCTTTCATTAATTGTACCATTTTGTCTGTACGGTTTCGATCAAAATGGACAAAAGGATCATCCATAATAAATGGAAATGGAGCAGAAGCTGTAAGTGTTTTAGCTAGTGCCATGCGTAACGAAATATAAGCTTGCTCCTTCGTTGCCTGTGATAGTTCTGCCATTTGATAACGTAATCCAGAAACATCCTGTGCAACAAAATAGCCTTCATCATTAATTAAAAGCTTATCGTAACGTCCACCTGTTAACAAATTAAACATTGCATTAACCTCTGTCAAAACATGTGGTAATTTTTCTTCTCTCAGGCGGAATAATGTTTCATGTATCGCAGTAGCCAATGCCTTTTTTGCAGTCCATTGTCCTATCAGCTGCTGCAACACTGATTTCTCTTGTTCAAACTGTTGAAGCAACTGACCGTATTTCTCATCGTTTAGAAGATTCTCCTTTTGAATTTGTAGCGTCGCTCGTTGTTCTATGCAATGATCTATTGATAACTGCAATGCGTCCCGCTCCTCTTCTAAAGCAAGCATTTTTTCATGAAGCTGTTCTTCGTCTATCAATAACTGCTCGTTGTCTACATCCAGTGAAATAAGCTGACTCTGAATTGTTTGAAGTTCTGTCTTTATTTTTTGCTGTAGCTCAAATTGTTCATGAGTCTCATAGTAAACCTTCTCTGATTGAACATTTGCAGCATTAAATAACTGAGTAATTTCAGACTCATAGCTCTCTATATGAGATTGTACTCCTTGAATTTTGGTCTGAAGGCTAGTCAATTGCTCTTTTGATTGTTCGGACACTTGCTGCTCCTGCTGCAAAGTAAGGAATGTAGTGCGTAAATGCATAAAGATTTCCTGCTCACTATATTCTGCCTTTAACACTCGCTGCGCTTGTTCTAATAACTCATTTTTTTCCGCTTGTATCGATTGTAGTAGGGTACATGTACTCTTCTTTTTCGCTGCCAGCTCTTGAACACCACGAATGCGCATAAACAGCTCTGGTAATAATGTTTTCGGTACATTCTCCTCTAGCCGATAGCGCCGTAAAAATTGTTGAAGCGACTGAGTGACTTCTTCACTCACCTGCTCAGCCTGCTGAATTTTATATTCAAGTTTCACATAGTGCCGTTCTTTTTCTTGCTGTTGCTCATTTACATGTAACCAGCGATCCTCAAGTCTTTGTTTTTTTAGCAGTATGGCTTGAGCAATATTTTCCTCCTGCTCTAACTCACGTATTTCCTGACTAGATTGTTTACTTGGCGCTTCATGTGCTTGTCTAGCAAATTTTAAATATAAAATAATAAACAATGACATAACCGCCCCTATGACGATTACAGCCATATTTTTTTCAAAAACACCATAAATAAACGACAGTACACTTATTGCTAACACAATAAATATAAATACACTTGGTTGTTGCTGTTTCGAGCGTTGTGACCTTCCATAACGCAATTGATCGAGCTTTCGCTTACGCTGAGGCCACTGTGCTAAAATATGTTCTTCCTCAGTAGATAATGACTCCTGTTTAAGTTGTTGTTTCTGTTGAGCAATCGTATCTAATTCTGCATGTATTTGCTCCAGCGAACGCAGATGAAATTTTAGTTCTTCTTCCGCTTCTTCTAATAGGCTTAATTGCCGTTGAAATTGTTCCTCTTGCTGTAATGATACTGTTTCCTCAAGCAGAATATCTTGTGCTGTTTTTTCCTGTACACCTAATAAACGAAATTGTGCTTCTATTTCTTGCTCGAGTAAATACAGCTCATCCATCAAGTTTTGTTCCTTCACAACTACCTGATTCCATGTTGCTTCCTTATTCAAAAGTCGAGCCATTTCAGTAATAGTTTGCTCGTCCACTGTTAACTGCAGTTTATTTTGTAATACCTGATACTGCTCCTTCAACTGCTCCATTTGTAGTGTTTCATGCATAAGGCGATCCTTTAATTGCTCATAACGCCGGATGCCTTCTGGCGGAAACTGCACATGTCCATAACTTTTTAGCGTCTGTTCAAAAGCCGTTTGCTGTTTCATAAGTGGCATCGCCTGCTTAAGAATTGTTAGCTGCTGCCAATTTTGCTGCTGTTTTTTTTGCTGGTTATATAACCCTTCTAGCCTTTGATCAAGCTGTTGTAATTGCAATAATTTATCCTCAAAGGTCTGAATATTGCCTTGTTCTTGTTTAATTGTGCGTTCTAGCTTTTTTAAATGCTCCAATTTTTGATTAATGAGCGGCACCTTACCTGATTTTTTAAAAAGCTCACTAGCATCTTTGTCCAATTTCTTTTCTAGAGACGATAACTGCTGAATCCCTGTTGTCCCAGAGGCAAGCAACAAATGTGTCAGCTCTTCTTCTGACATTTTTTCAATGCCCTGTAGCTCATGTAATGAAAAAGAAAAAATCGACTCAAAGGATGCTCTTGAATAGCCATATAGTAGTTTTGCTAGAAGCTCTTCATGCCCTGTTGTTCCGTCTTCCAGATAAACTGTAACATCTCCGACTGCCTTCCCTTTAACACGTTCTATGGTGCATTGCCCATAAGTCGGATGCAAAATTGTTAGCTGACCACCAAATTTAGTAGATATCTTTGGCTCATATTTACGTTGCGTTTGCTGCTTCGTAGGAAAACCAAAAAGCACTTGTAAAATAAACTGTTGAATAGTTGTTTTACCCGCTTCATTCATACCATAAAAAATGGTAACACCTTCATGTAAGGAAATTGTGATGTTTTCATGCTTGCCAAAGCCATAAATTTGGATTTTTTGTATCGTTAGTATGTTATTCACGCCCTTTGAATTTCTTCAGTTAATAATTCTTGTGCGTTGTGCATTAAATTTTTTATATCCTGTTCTGTTAAAGGGTCAATGAGTCTTGCACCACCCGCATGTTGGTACAAATCCTTTAAAATATCCTTCCATTCTGAAATATCCCATTGCTCCATTAAGTTCATCACAGATTCAGTTGCAGCAGTATGCTCAAACAATACTGACGATTGATGTAACACGAGCTTTTGCACCCAGCACATCGGTTCAATCCCATCCTCTGCTTCTCTAATAGTTTCTAGCCATGCATCTACTGTAGCATGTTCAAATAAAGATTGTGATTGTTCATCTATATTTTTTAAGTGAAGTTCAACAACAGATGCCCCATACTCCTGACGATTGAGCGTTAGTGCTTCTTCACATTTCCCTAGTAGTTCATTTGCATGAAACACATTCTTGCAATCCACCTCTACCGTGTTATATACAACAGCTGAAGTCGGTACAAATTCCAGGTCAGCAGTGGTTTGGGACAAGGTTACGTCATAAAAGCCTTTTATCCCCTGCTCTTTCCGATGTCGGCTTTGAATATTGCCTGGATAAACAATCGGTGGATTTTGATGTAAAAGTTGTCGTTTATGAATATGTCCTAAAGCCCAGTAATGATAGTTTTTTTCAAGAAGTTGATCTTTTGTGAAAGGGGCATAAACATCATGGGTAGTATCGCTAGCTTCACTACCATGAAGCATTCCAATATGAATAACATGCTGGTCCTGTGCAATTGGATAACTATCGATCATTGATTTCTTTATATGACGTTCACCATAGCTGAAGCCATAAATATTGACTTGCTGACCACGTATTTTTAACTGTACAACACTAGTTTCCGCTGGTAACTCATACACATTGCTAGGTAAGGCAAAGCGAGTCCAAGCACCATTTAAGTGATCGTGATTACCATAGCTTAAAATAACAGGAATATTATGCTGAAAAAGTTTTTCCATTGCCTCTTGAAATCGTCTTTGTGCCTGTAAACTACGATTTTCCCCATCATATATATCACCGACAATTAGTAAAAAATCAGGTTTCTCCTGAATGGCTTTCTGAATAATTTTATCAAAAGCTTCAAAAGTACTTGTTCGAACTTTTTTTAAATTATTATCAGGCAAACCAAATAAGCCCTTAAATGGACTATCTAAATGTAAATCCGCTGTATGGAAAAAACGAATTGCTGACATCTCATCACCTCAAGTAGTAGATAATTTGCATCTTGGCGTCATCTGTTATCACTCGCAAAGCAGTAACGTGATTTTCAAAAGTTGCTACGAAATCATTTTACTAATCGCTTCTGTGTCTCATTTTTTATGCTAAGACATTCGTGAATCACGCCGAAACCGAATATTTGTTCTATTTTATCATACTTCACATAAGATGAGAAATTTATTCATAAAATATTCATCAGTAATATCGCCTTATTTTTTCCACATCTTTCGCTATTTATCGAAATATTCGCTAGTTTTACCGTGAAGTTTATAAATCTTCTATGTATAATAGAATTATATTTACGTAAAAGGTGGGGTTTGTATGAAGAATTATCGTTTTACTGCTTTTGAAAAAACTGGGGAAACATTATTTGATGAAACTTGGACATTCGAAAACGATGAAGCTGCCAAAATTAACGGTCAACAGCAAATCATGGAAAAAGGTGTTGCCGAAAAAACTCATCGCCTTGTTAACTCTTCAGGTAAACTAATCTTATTCCATGTCTAACAGTGGCTAATAAAAGGCACGTAGTAAACTTTACTACGCGCCTTTTACTATTATCTTTATCAATTATTCATTTTCCCACGAAGACAGGCGCTCTTTTCTCTACAAATGCCTGAATTCCTTCTAAATGATCAGCTGTCTTACGCATTGCTGTCTGCCCCTCTGCTTCCATCGCCAAAATACTCTCTAATTGCGGTAAATTTTGAGCATGTAGAATTTTTTTAGTCGCAATCATCGACGCCATTGGAGAAGCAAGCATTTTTCCAACTAGTTGGTCTGTGATCGCAAAAACAGTCCCATCTGGTGCAACATAGTCAATTAATCCTACATCATGTGCTTCTGGTGCAGTTAATACTTTTCCTTCCCAGATCATTTGTTTAGCTTTGACAGTACCTACACGTTCCTTCATAAAGAAATGACCGCCACCATCAGGGACAAGTCCTATGCCTATGAAATTCATAGCAAGCTTACTGTTTTCACATGCAACCACTATGTCTGCCCCTAAAGCTAGACTAAAACCTAATCCAGCAGATGCGCCATGAACCGCAGCAATGACGATCATCGGTAGCTGGTAATATGCCTTGACAATACGTGTTAAATAAACCATTGCCTCATTAATATTAAGTGGCCTATTTGGATCTAGCATCGCTTTAATATCGCCACCTGCAGAAAAGACTTTTCCTTCTCCGCGAATAACAAGCACTTGTATTTCTTGTTCCTGCTGTAGTGCCTCGAAGCATTCTGCTAATTCTCGCATCATAACATCATCCATCGCATTCATGGCTTGTGGTCGATTTAATGTTAATGTTGCACGACGTTCTAATTTTTCTAATGTAATCGTTGAAAATTCCATCCTTACACCCCCAAATATGAATAGTCATTCACTATGTACTATTCGTGCTTTTTTAGAAAACTCCTTCTATCCTACGCAAAATTGCACTTGATATGCTATATTAAAGGACGAATATTGATTTAAAGGTGGTTAAGTATTGTGACACAGAAAGACTATCGTGTATTGCTTTTTTATAAATATATAGCTATTGAGGACCCTGTGACATTTGCAGAAGAGCATTTAGCACTTTGTGAAGAAATTGGGCTTCTTGGTCGCATTTTAGTTGGACTCGAGGGAATTAATGGAACCGTTTCTGGTACAGTCGAGCAAACCGAGGCTTACATGAATCATATGAAGGTAGACCCTCGTTTTAGCGACATTATGTGGAAAATAGATGAAGCTGAAGGGCATACCTTTAAAAAAATGCATGTCCGCCCTCGTCGAGAAATTGTACATCTTGGTTTAGAAGATGATATTAATCCTTTAGAAATAACAGGAGATTATTTATCACCAAAGGAATTTATGGAGCGTATGCAGGAGGATAATACGGTCATTATTGATGCACGTAATGATTATGAATATGACCTCGGGCATTTCCGTGGCGCTATTCGTCCAGATATTGAAAACTTCCGCGACCTACCAGCTTGGATGGAGGCCCATAAAGAGGATTTTGAAGGCAAGAAAGTTTTAACTTACTGCACAGGTGGTATCCGCTGCGAAAAATTCTCTGGCTGGTTAAAACGTGAAGGCTATGGAGAAAGTGTTGGCCAACTACATGGCGGTATTGCCACGTATGCAAAAGACCCTGAAGTAAAAGGTCAGCTATGGGATGGGCAAATGTTCGTCTTTGATCGACGTCGCAGTGTACCCATTAATCAGGTTGAGCATGTGATTGTCGGTAAGGATTTCTTCACTGGTGAACCGACAGAACGTTATACAAACTGTGCAAATCCTGAATGCCATAAATTAATGCTTTGCGAGGAAAAGCATGAGGCCTTTTATATGCGCAGCTGTTCAGACGAATGCCGCCGCGCAGAACGTAACTTCTTCGTTGAAAAGAATGGTTGGACAAAAGAGCAAATTGAGGAACAAATCGCTAAAATCGCTGAAGTTCAAAAATCTTCTTTATAATAAAAAAAGAGCATCACCCGCATGTAAAATTTGGGAGATGCTCTTTTTCATGGCTTACCTGAGCGGTTTTTCGGCTTACCTGAGCCCTTTTCACTTGGACCCGAGCGGTTTCTCGGCTTACCCGAGCGCTTTTCACTTGGACCCGAGCGGTTTCTCGGCTTACCCGAGCGCTTTTCACTTGGACCTGAGCGGTTTCTCGGCTCACCCGAGCGCTTTTCACTTGGACCCGAGCGGTTTCTCGGCTCACCCGAGCGGTTTCTCGGCTCACCCGAGCGGTTTCTCGGCTCACCCGAGCGCTTTTCACTTGGACCTGAGCGGTTTCTCG
>NZ_JARVRU010000217.1:0-32636 GCF_030209535.1 Lysinibacillus sp. fls2-241-R2A-57 | reverse complement strand
TATACCAACTTTTTGAAAGAAATACACATTTCTTTTCTTAAGTTGACAGCTATGGAGGAGCGAATACCCGCGGAAGAGGAGCGAATACCCGCGGAAGAGGAGCGAATACCCGCGGAAGCGAAGCGAATACCCGCGGAGCTGAGCGATACCCGCGGAAGCGGAGCAAATACCCACGGAGCCGAGCGATACCCGCGGAAGCAGAGCAAATACCCGCGGAAGAGGAGCGAATACCTGCGGAAGCCGAGCAAATACCCGCGGAGCCGAGCGATACCCGCGGAAGCGAAGCGAATACCCGCGGAAGCAGGGAGAATACCCGCGGAGCCGAGCGATACCCGCGGAAGAGGAGCGAATACCCGCGGAAGAGGAGCGAATACCCGCGGAAGCGAAGCGAATACCCGCGGAGCCGAGCGATACCCGCGGAAGCGAAGCGAATACCCGCGGAAGAGGAGCGAATACCCGCGGAAGCAAAGCGAATACCCGCGGAGCCGAGCGATACCCTTTCGATCCATATGGCAAAAATGTTTATCGGTATCTGCATAGAAAATAAAGTCTCTCATTGTTCAAAATGAATAGTGAGGGACTTTTTCGCGCTGATGGTTTGTATTTCGTTTTTTTTTCAGGAGGGTCTTCTGTTAAAAAAATCGGCATTCTCATTCACGATATAATGACTTTTTTTACGGCAGTAGACGATGGAGTGGACAAAGGATCTTAGAATTTACTGTAATTTCCATGACATTGCATTCAAATTTTGTAAATGATATGGTGGTCATGAGGTGAATTTCGTGGAAAAATTTGATATTGCAATTATTGGTGCAGGTCCAGGGGGATATGTGGCAGCCATTCATGCAGCAAAAAGCGGCAAGAAGGTAGCTTTAGTGGAGCGCGATAAAGTGGGAGGAGCTTGCTATAATGTCGGCTGTATTCCTTCGAAAATTTTATTGGAGCATAGTAAGCTTATTCAGGAAATAAAACGTGGTAATGACTGGGGCATTGAAACTTCTACAGTAAATGTAAATTTTCCGCGATTGATGAAACGTAAAGATGCTATTATCGACGAGCTTTTAACGAATATTGAGGATTATATTTTGAGCAATCAAATTACCTTTTATCGAGGAGAAGCAGCAGTAGCTAAAGATTTAACTGTAACTGTTGGAAGTGAGTCCTTTACTGCAATGGATATCATTTTAGCGACAGGAAGTAAACCATTTGTCCCACCGTTTAAAGGTCTAGAGACGTCTTCATATTTTACAACGGATACATTTTTTGATATTGAAGAGTTGCCAACGCAGTTAACAATTATCGGTGGTGGCGTGATCGCTGTGGAGATGGCATTTAGCCTAGCACCACTTGGAACGAAGGTGACGATGCTAAATCATAGTGAGGACATTTTACAGACAGAAGAGCCGGACGCACGCCCAGTTATTCGCGAAAAGATGAAAAAGCTTGGTATTGAGCTTGTGACAGATTTCCAATTCGAGCATTTTAATGGCAATGAAATTCATACATCTAAAGGAATTTATACATATGAAAATCTATTATTTGCAACAGGTCGACGCCCAAATACAGAAATCGCTCAGCAACTAGGTCTAGCTTTCGATGGTCGATTGATTGCAGTCAATGAGCATCTTGAAACAAGTCAGCCACACATTTATGCCATAGGCGACTTAGTGGGTGGTTACCAGCTAGCTCATTCAGCGAGTGCAGAGGGAAGTCATGTTGTGGATCATATTTTAGGAAATGAGCCAGCACTGATTGATCAAACATTGATTCCTCGCTGTGTTTATACACATCCTGAAATTGCGACGTTTGGTTTACTAGAAGAGCAGGTGAAAGAACCTTATATGGTGACTCAAATGCCTTTACGGACAAATCCTAAGGCATTAATGGAAGGAAATACAGTAGGTTTTATAAAGGTTATTGCGACGAAAAAGGAAGGACGTATTTTAGGAGCATGTGTTGTTGCTGATGGGGCAACAGAAATGTTAAATGCTATTTTAGCTACTAAAAATGCTGGTGGCACTGCTCATACTCTCGCAAATATGATTTTCCCACATCCTACAGTTTCAGAGCATATTGGGGATGCAGCAAAAGCTTTTTTTGACAAAGCCATTCATCAGTAGAAGTTTAATCATCTACATTCTTTAGCGGAAGATCGCCTTTTTCATTGGAAGAGGCGATCGATGAGAATTAAAATAATTAACTCCAAGTATCAAGTCAAAAAAATAGCACATTATAGGAAATAACCTCCTATAATGCGCTATTTTCAATCTGTATCAAGCTCTTCTTTTTTCTCAAGCGGTGTTGTAGAGAGATATAAGAAAGCCTCATCTTGCAAAAGTAATAATTTTTCTTCACTAATACCGTGTGCTAATGGTCCAGAAAAAATAGACTCCCACCAAGTTCCTGTTGTTGCTGTCATTCATCTACGCCCCCGTTTCAATTTTTCAATATGTAGTTGTAAATTTCCCAAAATCACAAACCATCTTAGCTTCATTCATTTCATCATCAGATCAGTAATAATTTAAGAAAGAGGAATTTTTGCTGTCAATGTTGTATCGTATAGACAAAGATAGTTTGTTTCGAAATGAAAAAACTATGTATGCCATTTTTAAAATAAGGGGTGCTTTAATATGAATTTTACGCCACAAGACGTTGAGAATATGATTACGGAGCAGCGTCAATTTTATTTTTCACGAGCGACTAAGAGTACAAAATTTCGAAAAGAACAATTAAAAAATCTGAAGAAATCAATTTTAAAATATGAAAAAGAAATTTTGAATGCTTTACATTTAGATTTACGAAAGAGTGAGTTTGAGGCATATGCAACAGAAGTTGGTATTGTTTTAGATAGTATTTCTCATATGGTAAAGCATGTTGAAGAATGGATGAAGCCAGAAGCAGTAAAAACTCCAATTCAATATCAGATGGGGAAAAGCTTTATTGTTCGAGAGCCATATGGAGTGACATTAATTATTGGCCCATTCAATTATCCATTCCAACTTGTCATGGAGCCATTAATCGGTGCGATTATTGGCGGCAATACGGCTATTGTAAAACCATCAGAAACATCTGTGCACACAGCAGTAATTGTTAAAAAAATAATTGAAGAAACGTTTAGTCCTTCCTATGTGCGTGTTGTAGAAGGAGAAAAAGAAGAAGTGACGGCACTTATTCATGCATCCTTTGACTATATATTTTTTACAGGGAGTGTGGCAGTTGGAAAGGTTGTTGCAAAGGCAGCTGCAGAACGTTTAACACCGATTGCCTTAGAACTTGGAGGGAAAAGTCCTGCAATTGTCGATCAAACAGCCAATTTAGAAGTAGCTGCGAAAAGAATCGCTTGGGGTAAATTTACAAATACTGGACAAACTTGTGTGGCACCAGATTATGTCCTTGTCCATAAAGATGTCTATGAACGATTTATGAAGTTATTGAAAGAAACTATTCGTTCCTTCTATGGTAAAAATGCATTAAAAAGCCCTGACTACGGCCGTATTGTGAATCTAAGACAATTTGATCGCTTACAGCAAATTATTACGGAAGAACGTGATGCTATTACGTTTGGTGGTAGAACAGACCGAGATGATCTATATATTGAGCCTACAATTATTGAATATGTGAAATGGTCAAATCCTTCAATGCAGGATGAACTATTTGGTCCAATTTTACCTGTGATGATGTATGGTGATTTGCCACTTGCCATTCACCAAATTCGTCAGTTACCAAAGCCTTTAGCGGCATATTTTTTCTCAGAACATGAAAAGGCTATTCAGTACTTCTTAGAGGAATTACCATTTGGTGGCGGATGTATTAATGATACGATTACACATGTTGGAAATTTACATTTACCATTTGGCGGTGTAGGATCATCAGGAGTAAAAGCGTACCATGGGAAAGCGAGTTTTGAAAACTTTACGCACCCAAAATCTATATTAAAAAAATCTTCTAAGTTAGAGACGAATATTCTCTTTCCTCCGTATAAACAAAAAGTGAAGCTTGTACGAAATATTATGAAATAGTGAAACGGAGGTGTCGGTAATTAAGATTATAGACACCTCCGCCTTTTTAACAGTATCACTATATTTTATACAAGTCTCCCGATATAACATCTACCAGCATATATATGAATTGTAGTTGTCGATACATGCCGATTTTTGAGTAGGAAGGTAAATTTCGACGAATTATTAACTTTATATTGAAATGATAGCGTTTTCATCGAAAAAACGTCGTAAGAGGCATTTTATTTATGGATGAATAAGTAGTAAAATAAATTCAATAGTATGTGGGGGTATTCATATTGTCATTTTTTGTCGAAAAAAACGACAAGTGATGAAATGAGTGTAGAGATTGATTGGAGGACTATGAAATGTATGCAGAGGAATTGTTAAGTGCATTACCTTTGAAAAAAATAATTGGAGTATTACCTGACCAAGTAAGTGATATTGTGATTGATTCACGAAGTGTGCAACCAAATAGTATGTTTGTTTGTATAAAAGGTTATACAGTAGATGGTCATGACTATGCACAGAAAGCTGTTGAAGGTGGCGCAACGATCGTTGTGACTGAGCGAAAATTACCATTAGGAGAAACGATTGCACAGGTCATTGTGAGAGATACAGACCGAGCAGTTGGCCTACTAGCTGCAAAGTTTTTTGATTATCCGTCTAAGGATATGACAATGATTGGCGTGACGGGTACAAATGGAAAAACATCAGTAACCGGTATTATTCAAAATATAATGCATGGTATGGGTGAGAAATCTGCATTAACAGGAACTATCGGCTTTAATTTAAATGGTATTTTATATGAATCTGCAAATACTACGAGTGATGCTTTGTCCACGCAACAAATGATTTTCCGTGCAAAAATGGAAGGCTGTCGATTAATGACTATGGAGGTATCTTCGCACGGTTTAACACTTGGACGTCTAGCTGGTGTAGAGTATGATGTAGCTATTTTTACAAATCTGTCACATGATCACCTTGATTTCCATGGTACGATGGAGGAATATGGCCATGCGAAGGGCTTATTATTCTCTCAACTTGGACAAGACTTAGAAAAGAATAAATTTGTAGTGTTAAATGCTGACGATGTTTGGTCGGAACGCTATGCAGCGATGACACCATTTCCAGTATGGACATATGGTTTAAATAATGAAACAGCTGATTTCCGTGCTATTAACTGTGAGTATCATGATTACAAGACATCTTTTGACGTCGAAATGTCAGAGGGAATATACCATGTGCAAATGAATTTACTTGGGGAATTTAATATATACAATGTACTTGCTGCTATGGTTGCTTTTTATGGTCGTGGTTATTCAATGGAAACAATCATTGAGCAAATTGAGCAATTACCACCAGTAAAGGGCCGTATGGAGAAAGTTTGCTCAGATTTACCAGTGCAGATTTTTGTTGATTATGCACATACACCTGACGCAATTGAAAAAGCGATTTCTTCAGCCCAACCATATAAAAAAGGCAAGCTTATTTTCCTAGTTGGCACAGGTGGTAATCGTGATAAATCGAAACGTCCTGCAATGGCAGAAAAGGCTTCAGCCGCTGATTACGTTATTTTAACGACAGATGACCCACGCTATGAAGAGTACGATAGTATAACAGGTGATCTTGCCAAAGGGATGCTACATGAAAATTTTGCATGTATAGGAGATCGTGCTGAGGCAGTGCGTCATGCGATTGAGGTTGCTGAACCAGGAGATATGATTATTTTTGCTGGTAAAGGTCATGAAGATTATCAAATTATTGAGAATACAAAATATCCTCATAGTGATGCAGAAATTGCAATAGAAGCTGGCCGTTTAAAATTCGTATAATATCTATTATCTGCAATCAAGCTGTTCTTAGCGCTGGATGCTAGAGCCTACTTGAATGTGTGACCGCCATACATGCAACAATGTGATAAATTCAAGACATTTAGTGAACCCTTTTAGTTACAGCTAAAGGGTTTTCTTTTGGGTTCTATTCTAATTGTTCAGTATTTACTCAAAACATTTGATATAAAACCTCTTTTTTTGAGAATTCATGTAAAAAGGTTGTACGAAAGGCAAGTCTTCTTTTATTATTATTAAGTATGAAAAAAGGAGAATGACGAGATGAATTTAAATTTAGAAAAAGATATATTATCGCGTCGAACTTTTGCCATCATCAGTCACCCTGATGCTGGGAAAACGACGATTACAGAAAAGCTTTTACTATTTGGTGGCGCGATTCGTGATGCCGGTACAGTAAAAGGGAAAAAATCAGGTAAGTTTGCAACTTCTGACTGGATGGAAATTGAAAAGCAACGTGGGATTTCTGTAACTTCTTCAGTTATGCAATTCGATTATAATGGCTCACGTGTCAATATTTTGGATACTCCAGGTCACCAAGATTTCTCGGAGGATACGTATCGTACATTAATGGCGGTGGATAGTGCTGTCATGGTCGTGGATGCTGCCAAAGGTATTGAAGCACAAACTTTAAAGCTGTTCAAAGTTTGTAAAATGCGTGGTATTCCGATTTTTACTTTTATCAATAAACTAGACCGTCAAGGGAAGGAGCCACTTGAGCTGATTGAAGAGCTTGAGGAGGTACTTGGCATTAACGCATACCCAATGAACTGGCCAATCGGTATGGGGAAAGAGTTTTTAGGTATTTACGATCGTTACAATAAACGTATCGAGCAATTCCGTACTGAAGAAGAAGAACGTTTCTTGCCAATTGATGATAATGGGGAACTTGCAGTCGAGCATCCAATGAAGGTGACTTCTTATTATTCACAGGCAATGGACGACATCATGTTGCTTAACGAAGCGGGTAATGAGTATTCTGAAGAAAAAATTCGTCGTGGTGAATTAACACCTGTTTTCTTCGGTTCTGCTTTAACAAACTTTGGTGTGCAAACATTCCTTGAAACATATTTACAATTTGCACCGACACCACAGCCTCGAATTACTGAGGATGAACAATTTATTGATCCAGTTGAGCATGATGAGTTTTCAGGCTTCATTTTCAAAATTCAAGCGAATATGAATCCTGCTCACCGTGACCGTATTGCCTTTGTGCGTATCGTATCTGGTAAATTTGAGCGTGGCATGAACATGACTTTATCTCGTACAGGTAAATCATTCAAAGTGACACAATCTACACAATTCCTTGCTGATGATCGTGAAACTGTAGATGAAGCTGTTGCTGGTGATATTATCGGTTTATATGACACAGGTACTTATCAAATTGGTGACACAGTTGTAGGTGGTAAAAAGACGTTCCAATTTGAAAAATTGCCACAGTTCACACCAGAGTTATTTGTTCGTGTAACTGCGAAAAACGTTATGAAATCTAAGCAATTCCATAAAGGGATTTTACAATTAGTGCAAGAGGGCGCTATACAATATTATAAAACGTTGCATACCGAAGAAGTTGTTCTGGGAGCAGTTGGTCAATTACAATTTGAGGTTTTTGAGCATCGTATGAAAAATGAATATAATGTTGAAGTGAAGATGGAGCCAATTGGTTCAAAAATCGCACGATGGATTGAAAATGAAGAAGATGTTAAAGAATCGATGTCATCAGGTCGTTCAATGCTTGTAAAAGATCGTTTTGATAATCTTGTTTTCTTATTTGAAAACGAATTTGCTATGCGTTGGTTTGCTGATAAAAACGAAAACATTAAGTTATATAGCCTTTTATAATAAAAAACACGAATCGACATGTTGCGATTCGTGTTTTTTTACAAGGAAAATTGGTGCTATATGTAGAATATATACAGTATTAGTAAATTTAAGTCTCATGAAAAGCCTCTAGGAAAGAGGGATGGCATTTATTAAAACGTATATTATGTATAAAAGTTGATCTTTGTTCCGACTGGGCGACTCCTTGGGGATCAGCGTCACAGTTTAGACCCTAGAGTGAGCAGGCAGAGGAACGAAGGCTAAAAACATCCCGTCCTGTGATAACGCCTCCGTGACCAACATCGTGCTACTGCTGCTAGGTTAGCACTACGCTATCGCGCAAAAAAACATCTGTTGCCCCAAGCGGCTCATCGGACGCCACCAGTCGGAACGAAAATCAACTACACGCTATGGTGATGCCAAAATTTATAAAATATTCTCCTTTTCGGTTATCATAGAAGGGAAGAGATGGAAAAGGAGTTTGTAAAAAGTGAACATTAGTAATTTTTCTATTAAAAGGCCTGTTTTTACAATCGTTACGATGTTATTGGTCATTATTTTAGGTGGCGTGTCATTATTAAAAATACCTATTACGCTTATTCCAGATTTACGTCCACCAATAGGCGTCGTTGTTACCTCTTATCCTGGTGCAAGTCCAACAGAGGTTAATGAAAAAATCACGAAGCCTTTAGAAACAACACTAGCAACCTTACCAGGGATAAAAAAACTAAAGTCTACCTCGCAAGAAGGATCTAATTTAATAGTTCTCGAATTTGATTGGTCAACCAATATTGAAGATGTTCAGCTCGATATATTACAACGCATCGATATGACTCCTTTACCAAATGATGCTGAGAAACCTAGCTTTTTAAAATTTGATCCATCACAATTTCCTATAATACAGCTTTCACTAAGTGCGGAAAATGACAATGTAGACGTGCGGTTACTGGCGGAAGACTTGGAAAAAGAACTTCGTCGAACAGCAGGTGTAGCAAGTGTAAATGTTTCCGGTAAGCTTATTGAAGAAGTTCAAATCACTCTAGATGAATCGAAGTTAGTAGAAAAAGGGATAACCCAAGCAGATATTATTCAAATTATTCAATCGAACAATGTTTCTCTTCCTGGTGAACCGGTATTAACAGCCGATGGGAAAATGTTAACTACTCGTATTGTTAGTACGTTAACTTCACCAGAAAGCATTGAGGATTTAATCGTTTCAGTAAATCCAATAGATGGTAAAGCATTAACGGTTGGAGAAGTAGCGACTGTTGAGCGCGTGGAGCAAAAATCCATAACTACAACACGAGCAAATGAGCACCCTGCAGTTTTAATGTCTGTATTACAGGAATCGGGTGCAAATACGGCTGAGGTATCAAAAGCTTTCAAAGAAACTTTAAATGACTTATTAACGAAAAAGGAATATCAAGGAATCGCTGTGGATGTGCTAGTGGACCAAGGTAACTATGTGGATTTAGCGATTAGCAATATCGGATCTTCATTACTTTTAGGTGGCTTATTCGCGATGTTCGTACTTTTTGTCTTTCTGCGAAGTGTGAAAAGCCCTATCATTATTGGGATTGCGATTCCATATTCAGTTATTGTTACATTTGTTTTAATGTTTTTTGCAAATTTCTCGCTCAATATTATGACATTAGGAGCGTTAGCACTTGGCATCGGTATGCTTGTTGATAATGCTATCGTTGTTATTGAAAACATTGAACGACATTTAGGTCTTGGCAAGGATTCGTTAGTAGCGGCTAAGGAAGGGACAAAGGAAGTGGCACTGGCGATTATTGCTTCCACTCTCACAACTATTGCAGTATTCATTCCTGTAATGTTTATTGAAGGTTTAATCGGACAAATCTTTACAGAATTTGCTTTAACTATTTCCTTTAGCTTAATTGCTTCTTTAGTCGTTGCGCTAACAGTTGTCCCGATGCTTGCAAGTCGTCTTTTGAAAATGAAATCTACAAATATTTATGAAAAACGTCATGAGTCACGTTTCTACAAAAGCTACAAATCATCAATTATTTGGGTACTACGTCACCGAATGCTTGTCCTTATCTCAGCCGTTGTTTGTTTTGGACTTGCGTTGTTTGGACTTACGAAAATTGGAACAGAGTTTTTACCGCCCACCGATGAAGGATTTACATCCATTAGTGTGAATCTCGAAAAAGGTGTAGCAGTATCAGAAACAGAAAAAGTTGTTGCGAAAATTGAAGAACGCTTAAAACAGGAGAAAGATGTTGACGTATATGTTAGCTTTATCGGTGGTACACAGCAGACACAATCACGAGGACAGACAAATGCAAACCAAGCAGAGATCTATGTAAAGCTTGTCCCTTTAGCAGATCGGAATCGTTCTATTTTTGAATTTGTAGAAGAGGTTGAGCGAGATTTGCAAACAGAGCTTGGTGAACAAGCTGAAATCGCCTTCAGTGTCTCAACGTCAACTGGCTCTTCACCGAATACATTAACGTTTAGATTAACTGATTCAGATGAGCAACGACTTCATAGCTCTGTTGATAAAGTGCAGCAGGAGTTATTAAAAGTAAATGGAGTGTCAAAAGTAACTACGGATTTAGATAACATTGTTAAAGAAATTCAAGTAGAAGTAGACCGAGAAAAGGCAAAGGATTACGGATTTGTACCTGCACAAATTGCTCAAACGGTCAATCAAATGACAAAGGGACAACTAACTACGCAAATAATTGCAGAGGATGGTGCTGTATTGCCTGTCTATACCGGCTTTGGACAAGTATTTAATGATAGTATCGAAGCCTTAAAATCGATGCAGCTTCGTTCACCAGCTGGTTTATTTGTAAAGCTAGAGGACATTGCTACTGTTTCTGTAAAGGAAGGACCAGTATCGATTAGACGTTCTGATCAGGCGCCAGCTGTTGCATTCTTTGTCGATTATGAAACGAAGGAATCATTAGGAGGTATTTCAGCTAAAGTGGATCGAGCAATGGAAAAAGCTAATTTACCATCCGAAACTGAAGTGATCTTTAGTGGAGATCGTGAGCTTTATGATAGTGCGATTAAAGATATGATGTTAGCAGTTGCACTAGCAATAGTGCTTGTGTATATCGTGATGGCTGCACAATTTGAATCATTCAAATATCCATTCGTTATCATGTTCACGGTACCGTTAATGATTATTGGCGTTACAATGGCGATGTTTGTTACGAACACGCTTATTGGAGTGACATCTATTATAGGGATTTTAATACTAGTTGGAATTGTCGTAAATAATGGAATTGTACTTGTAGATTACATTAATCAACAAAAAGCCAATGGAATGGCAACGTACGATGCGATTATACTTGCTACACAGGATCGAATTCGACCAATTTTAATGACTGCACTAACTACAATTTTAGGATTGTTGCCACTTGCTCTTGGCATTGGAGAAGGAACAGAGATGAATCAACCAATGGGGATTGCAGTAATTGGAGGACTTGTAACTTCAACTTTGCTGACATTATATATTGTACCGATTGTTTATAGCTTAATGGATAAAGAAACTAGGAGAATGCGGTAAGTTCAGGAGGAATAAGAGATGGGAGTTCATTTTTTTACAGGTTTTCCAGGGTTTATTTCGGGTCAATTAATACGCGAGTTATTTCGAAAAAATCAATCACAGGAAGTAATCGCTATTGTTTTAGCTGGTGAATTAATAAAGGCAAATATAGAGAAAGATAATATATTAGCGGAGTTTCCCAACTGTTCTATTCGTATTGTAGAGGGAGATATTACATTACCGAATCTTGGTCTAGAAAATCAAGCTGGACAGGAAATTGTATCTCAAATTGAGGTATTTTGGCATTTAGCTGCAATTTATGATTTAGCAGTACCACGCGATATAGCGTGGAAGGTAAATGTGCATGGTACGACTATGGTCAATGATTTTGTTCGAACACTTCCGAACTTAAGGCGCTATATGTATTTTAGTACGGCGTATGTGGCAGGTACACGTGAAGGCGTTTTGCGTGAAAACGAACTAATTCGCCCTCCTGCATTTAAAAACTATTATGAGGAAACAAAATATGAAGCTGAGCAACTAGTAGAGGATCTAAAATCAGAGATACCACTGACAATTATTCGACCAGGCATAGTGCGAGGTCATTCCGAAACAGGAGAGACAGTTAAATTCGATGGACCTTATTTCCTTTTAAATATGGTGGATAAATTAAAATGTCTCCCTTGTATTCCGTATATTGGCCAATCGACATCAACAATCAATGTGGTTCCAGTAGATTATATTGTAAACGCTTCTACTTATTTAGTAGATGAAAAATGTGCTGAAGGGAAAACCTTGCATCTAACGGATCCAAATCCACATCCTGTGCAGGAAGTATACCGTACGATGGTAAAATTATTAACTAACCATTATCCTAAGGGACGATTACCGTTAACACTGGCAAGAGTATCTTTACAAGTGCCTATGATTCGGAAAAATCTAGGTGTTGAGCAAGAAACTTTAGATTATTTAACTTGGAATGCGAAGTTCGATACATCCGAAGCGGTTGCGATTTTGAAAAAGGGGGGTATTACCTGTCCCGATTTTATAAAGACTATGCCTAGGATGATTGATTTCTATTTATCGCATAAAGAAGATACAACCTATCAAATTGAGATAAAGTGAAACATCAATCAGTGGAGTCACTGGCTATTAACTGCCCGTAAACGCCCGATTGGTTCAACTAACGAATTAATGGAAAGATAATTTTGCCAGCCTTAAATGATAGTGCTATAATAAGTTTACAGAAGAAAATCCTTCGACATTTTGTCAAAGGGGAGTAGCTAACAGTTACGAACGATGTATCTGGATTCACATTCGTCAATACATGGTTTTTACCATCGGGTGTGATAGGCAACTCTATGCTAAGGTATTCAATTACTAGTTATAGAGTGAGGTACTGATAAAAAAGTGTCAGGTATTTATTTGCTTAGCGAGACCTTTGCCTTTTTAAACGGGCAGAGGTCTTTTCTTTTGTACTCGTATAGTAAAAACTATTTTTGGTATAAAGAGCTTGAGAGGGAGGCACTTGAATGGAATCAATTATTTTACAATACGGTTGGGTGCTTATTGTACTTATAGTATTAGAAGGGCTATTAGCAGCAGATAATGCGGTTGTAATGGCTGTGATGGTCAAGCATTTACCACAAGAGCAACAAAAAAAGGCTTTATTTTATGGGTTATTCGGAGCGTTAATTTTCCGATTCTCAGCACTCTTTGTCATTACAGTATTAGTTAATTATTGGCAAATCCAAGCGTTGGGAGCAGCTTATTTATTATTTATGTCTGCCAAAAACATATATGATTTGCATTATAAAAAGGAATCAGAAGAAGAGTCTAACGATCAGGTTAAGAAAAAGGGCTCTAGTTTCTGGATGACAGTTCTTAAGGTGGAAGCGGCGGATATTGCATTCGCTATCGATTCTATGCTTGCTGCAGTTGCCATTGCTGTAACTTTACCTGAGGTAGGTAACTTTGATGTTGGTGGCATCAACGGTGGTCAATTTATGGTCATGTTACTTGGTGGATTTATCGGAGTTATTATGATGCGATTTGCGGCACAATGGTTTGTGAAAATATTAAATGACTATCCATCGCTTGAAACCGCTGCGTTTTTAATTGTAGGGTGGGTAGGTGTTAAACTTGTTGTGCTAACTTTGTCACATGAGAAGGTGGGCATTTTACCAGTAGAGTTTCCACATTCTACTGCATGGGAGTTAACCTTCTGGATTGTGTTATTGGCCATCGCACTAGGAGGTTATCTAGTAGGCGTTCGTAATAAAGATCAACATAAATAATGAACTTATTTTAGCAAACAACATCCGCCAGAGGCATAATTGATGAGGAATAGTCGTAATCTATTCCTCTTTCTTTTTTTATGTATTTTTCCTATACTAATATCTATCGGGTTTGGCATTATGTGAGGGGGGAGATGTTAAAGTGCCTTGGAAAAAATCATCTAATAGACTTGTAACACCTTTTCAGGTACTTGTTTCTTATTATTTTATTGCTATAGCGATTTCCTTCCTGTTACTACGGTTACCAGGCGTTCATAAAGAAGGTGTGGAAGTTTCATTATTAGATAGCTTGTTTACTGCAGTAAGTGCCGTTAGTGTAACAGGTTTAACAACATTCAACATATCTGAGAGCTATACAACATTTGGGCTCGTAATGGTCCTTGTTATTTTACAGCTCGGAGCAATTGGCATTATGTCACTTGGTACCTTTGTTTGGTTACTTGTTGGGAAGAAAATTGGTATGCGTGAGCGTCAATTAATCATGATTGACCATAACCAGTACAATTTGTCAGGCGTTGTTCAATTAATTCGAGAAATTTTGAAAATTTTAATTGGTATTGAAGTGATTGGTGCGATTATTTTAACTTTGCACTTTACCAATTATTTTGATACTTGGGAAGAAGCCTTGATTCATGGTGTCTTTGCCTCCGTTTCTGCTACTACAAATGGTGGTTTTGATATTACAGGAATGAGTTTACTACCGTTTCATAACGATTACTTTGTTCAATTGATCACGATGGTACTCATTGTGCTTGGCGCTATAGGATTCCCTGTACTAATAGAAGTGAAAACTTTTTTACTCCATCGTCATGAGAACTTTCGCTTTAGTTTATTTACAAAAATAACTACCTCCACATATGCAATTCTATTTGTTGTAGGGGCTGTCGTTATTTTTTTGCTCGAATCATTCCATTCATTTAAAGGGATGTCTTGGCATGAGGCTATGTTTTCTGCGATGTTCCATTCTGTTTCAACACGATCTGCTGGACTTGCGACGTATGATGTAACATCTTTCAGTGAAGCGACAGATATTTTTATGAGCTTTTTAATGTTCATTGGTTCTTCACCAAGTTCAGTTGGTGGTGGGATACGTACAACAACGTTTGCGATGGCCATTTTATTCCTCATTACTTTTTCACGAGGAAGAGAGGATATTCAAGTATTCGGACGTGAAATACATTTAATTGATGTTTTCCGCTCGTTTGTCGTTATTTTATTGGCATTCTTTATGGTATTAGTCGCGACAATTATTTTACTCATTACGGAGCCAAACGCAACACTCATTCAAATAATTTTTGAAATTACATCAGCGTTCGGAACCTGCGGGATGTCTTTAGGAATCACTTCTGACTTATCAGTAGTTGGAAAAATTATTATTATGATTTTAATGTTTATTGGTCGTGTCGGTTTAATTTCCTTCCTTTACACTCTAGGTGGTGGCGGTAGAGGTAAAAAATCTACCTATCACTATCCTAAAGAGCGTGTAATTATTGGGTAACTTTTTGCTAGGATCCTTAGTGCACAATGAATACTTCTTAGTAGAAGATTATATTGTGTGCTGAGGATTTTATTTTAGTGTTCATGGTTTAACATTTGCAAGACATTCAGTAGAAAATTTGTTCGTTAAAATCCCTTTCTTGTAGTTTAAACAGCAAAAACTAGCTGTCGCCATACAATTGTCAAAAAATTTTTAATTGTTTTTTCCTGAGTATAATGACTGCTTAATGGGTATTATTTACAAGATAACTAGGTTAGTGAGACGAGAATTTAGTACTAAGCTTTTTTAGGATAATTGTAATGCCTTTACAAACATCTGATGATTATAAGAACGGTAAAGCTTTTACGGAAAATAAGTAATTGTTGAGTTTCATTTTAGGTTACTGAGAAATTTAAGAATTTCTTTATGAATGTAAAAAACGCTAGTCCAATATTTTTTTATGGACTAGCGTTTCTTATTATATAGAATGGATTGTTGCAAAGTATGGTGCTTGACCGTGACGGAAGTAAATTAAGAGATAGCCATTTTTTTGTACAATTTTGCCTTTTGAAAAATTTTGGTAATCGATGTGATGCGGAATAACGAGCGTATGTTTAAACAACTCTTTTTCAGAGAGATTGAAGTTGGCGAATGTTTCACCCGCAATTCCAGGGTTTTCACGTAAGGCATTATAAATTGCTTTTTGTTGCTCCTCTGTAGGGCGCTCTTTCCACCATAATTTACGTGGCTGGAACTGCTGTATTTTTAAATAATCTAGCTGCATTAAGCTTGTAATGATAGTTAAATTAGCACCCTCTACAGTCTCTAAAAACATTAATAAACGACGGAATAAATCCTCAAGCTGATGTCCGATACGTGACCAACCTTTTGTTTCCCAATACGTACCGAAATTTTGGAAGAAATCAAATGGTGTTTCAAACACTTCAGTTACTAAATATTCAATCGTATGATCCATACGGTGATCATTCCAGTATTTTTCAAGTACATCCTCTGCATGTTTAATGCGTACAATATCATCAAATGTTAAGACATTATTTGAGAAAATCTCGTAAGGAGCTAAGTCCACATAAGTATAGCCGAATTTTTCAGCCTCTAGACGAAGGCCTGTACCGCGCAGAAGTTTAAGGAATCCAAGCTGTAGTTCTTCTGGTCGCATGGCAAATACATCATTAAAGGTTTGACGGAAGCTTGTATAATCTTCCTCTGGTAAACCAGCGATTAAATCTAAATGCTGATCAATCTTTCCACCTTCTTTGACCATCGTCACTGTACGCTTTAATTTTTCAAAGTTTTGACGACGCTTCACAAGCGTATTGGTTAAATCATTTGTTGATTGAACACCAATTTCAAAACGGAAAAGACCTTTTGGTGCGTTATCATTTAAAAATTGGATAACCTCAGGACGCATAATATCTGCGGTAATCTCAAATTGGAATACAACCCCTGGCTGATGTTCATCAATTAAAAACTGGAACATTTCCATTGCATAGCTACGGCTTATATTAAATGTACGGTCAACAAATTTAATAGTACGTGCACCATTGTCCATTAAGAATCGAATATCTTCTTTTATTTTTTCTCGGTTAAAATAACGAACTCCTACTTCAATAGAAGATAAACAAAATTGACAGCTAAATGGACAGCCTCGACTTGTTTCTATATATTGAATTCGTTTACCTAGATGCGGGAGATCCTCCTCAAAACGAAATGGACTTGGCAACTCACGTAAATCTATTTTTGGTGCTTGTGCGTGAATTCGTACCTTACCATCCTCTAAGTAGCAAACCCCTGGAACATCCTCTAATGCTATTTCTCCATGTAAAAAGCGTAGTAATTGTTTAAAAGAAGTTTCTCCTTCACCCATAACAATGAAATCAACCTCTTCAATCCTGCGCAACCAATGGTGGGCATCGTAAGAAACTTCCGGACCCCCGAGCAAAATTTTAACATTTGGACAGACAGTTTTTAACATTTTGATAACGTGAATGGTTTCTTCAATATTCCAAATATAGCAACTAAATCCTACGATATCAGGTTTTTTTTGGAACAAATCTGATACAATATTAAAAGCAGGATCTTTAATTGTATATTCTGCAATGATTGGATTGAACTCTGGTAAAGCAGCACCTTTTAAATAACGCAAAGCTAAATTGGTGTGAATATACTTTGCGTTTAATGTAGTTAAAATAGTATTCATGCAATAATCTTCCCTTCAATTTCTAATTGTAACAGTCAAGTAGCTGTCATACAATATAATTCTTTTTACCTATTTATTTTGTGAACAGTTCGTGAAATAATTTTAAATACTTAAATTTACTAAATTTTGTAATAATAGAATCGTACAGTCATAAATTATATAAAGGCTTAAAATTCGATTAAGAGGTTTTATACTCTTTTGAAAGGTTCGGTGAGAAAGTTGAAGCAAAATGATATTAATCAATGTTTTGGAAATCTTATGAAAAGTACTTCGTCACCAACACTTATTCTTAATAAAGCAGGAAAAATTTTGAACATGAATGAGGCTGCTATTAAGCTTTTTAACCTTAATTCAACGTATATTGGCTATTTAGCTATGGACGAGCCATCAAATTTAAATTGGGCGAAGTTCATCAAACAATTACAAAGTGATTTGAGATCAGAAGAAATCTTCAATATTCAAACAGCTAGTAATGAGTTCGAAATGATGTCCTTCAAATGTTTTTATGATCCGAACACAGAAGAAATAGTTGCGCAAATTTCAACATTAAATAATGATGTAGCTCATGAATTGTATGTTAGTCAAGAGCAGGAGAGATCCCAATTTTTCAATGCTTATGATCACTTACCGTATGCCGTTATTGTAAGTGACGCTAGCGGTATAATACTTGGGCTTAATAAGTATGCTGAAATGTATTTAAAAATAGAAAAGTCGCAGCTTCTTCATAAGGCACATCAACACATATTTGACGCATTTTCTTTGAAGAATGGTCAAATTACATCATACCTTTCTAAACTGATGGGTGAAAAACATGCAAGTATTCATGTAGTGGATGAAGCTCAAGTTAGCAGAATTTGCTATTATGAAATTTCGAGTATCTTTGATGAATATAACAATATTATTGTCACAGTCATTAATGATGAAACAGAAAAGAAACAACTTCAACATAAAGTTGAACATCAGCAAGCTTTAAATGTTGTCGGTCAAATGGCCGCGAGTATTGCCCATGAAATTCGTAATCCATTAACTTCTTTAAAGGGCTTTACCGAATTATTAAAGCTAAATGCTGATGAAGAGTCACGCATGTATTTATCTGTCATCGATAGTGAACTCCAAAGGATGGAACAAATTTTATCCGAGCTTTTAGTATTGTCCAAGCCTACAAGTATGAAGGTGGAATTACTAGAGATAGACAGCATTGTGAAGCAAGTGATTGAGTTTATGCTACCAGATGCACTTATGAAAAATATTATGATTCAATATATTTCTCCTCCTACCCAAGTATATATTGGAGGCAATGAGAATCGCTTAAAGCAAGTATTCATGAATCTTATTAAAAATGCGATGGAGTCCATGAATAATGGTGGAACGATCACAGTAGAAATGAATGTTCTTGACTGTGCGATTGTAGAACTAATGATTAAAGACGAAGGTGTCGGTATGGACAGCGCTACCCTTCAAAACTTATTCCAACCTTTTTACACGACGAAATCAACAGGGACAGGACTAGGCCTTGCTTTCGTGAAAAAGGTGATTGAAGAGCATGAAGGCGTAATAGGTGTGAATAGTGAATTACAGAAGGGGACATGCTTCCACTTACAATTCCCAATTTACACATTTAATCAGCTAGATAAAATGGACGTAACCGCGAAAGATTCTGCTTATTTAGTAACATAAAAAGATTAATAATGGTTGCATAAATCACCATAATATGACACAAAATCAAATATTGCTTTTGACAAGGCTTTTCTAATATCGCTATAATGGCATGTATAGAGAGCGAATTGAGAGGAAAAGGTTATGACGTCAGAAGATATAAAGCAATCTTTAAAATTGTATATTGTATTATCACGTGCACATAAAGCAATTAATGAAATGACACATCAATTTTTTCAAGAGAACGGATTAAACCCTACTGAATTTGCTGTATTAGAGCTTCTTTATCATAAAGGAAGACAGCCATTACAGCAAATAGGCAATAAAATTTTGCTAGCTAGTGGGTCTATTACGTATGTCATTGACAAGCTTGAAAAAAGAGGGTATTTATTGCGTGTTTCTTGCCCCGCAGATCGCCGTGTTACCTATGCAGAAATTACTGAAAAGGGTGAGGCGTTTATGGGCGACCTATTCCCTGAA
Organism: Lysinibacillus sp. fls2-241-R2A-57; assembly: GCF_030209535.1. Taxonomy (NCBI): domain Bacteria; kingdom Bacillati; phylum Bacillota; class Bacilli; order Caryophanales; family Bacillaceae; genus Lysinibacillus; species Lysinibacillus sp. fls2-241-R2A-57. Next base: position 13,316 of record NZ_JARVRU010000217.1, on the reverse strand, counting down.
CATGAACGACAATTACATGAATTGCTGAGTGTGCTGTCGTTTGAAGAAAAAGAACAAGCTATTACTTTATTAAAAAAATTAGGTCTGTCTATTAAAGATTTGTCTTATTAAAAAGAGTTGTCTCAATGCATTTGAGGCAACTTTTTTTAATGTAAGAACCTCCATGCTGTCACTACGTTTTCGCACATATTAAGCATTGTTGCAGAAGTTTCGGTTTAATATATAAAAGTGACATGCCAGAAGGTACATACTATGGTGAAGTGGTTGATTGGAGTGGAGATTGAGCGACTCCTTGGGGATTAGCGTCACAGATGAGACCCTGGAGCGAGCAGCGCGAGTGAAGCGGCTCATCGGACGCCCCCAGGAAGCTCTGCTCTGCGCGAAAGCGAAGCGTCAGCGGCAAATGTTTTATCTGTAGCGAAAGCAAAGCGTCAGCTACAAAGCGCTCAGTCGGAACGGAAATCAACCCCTTGTTTTGCCGAAGAGCTATCATTTAATTATGATAGCTTAATTTCATTGACAATAGTTTTTCATCATTATAAAAAGACTGTAGAGTTTGTCTACAGTCTTTTTGAATGGATTAATTTTTAGAAATAGTTGCTGCCATTTTAAACATAGCATCTGTTAGATCTAGTTCGTCGTTATCGTGAATCGTTAGTTTTGAAATTAAACCGTCTTTTTCAAAAACAACACCGATTACTTTTTCTTTATCGAAATCTACAACATAACCTTCGACGTTTTTAACATCTTTAAATGCAGCTAGTTCTTCAGAAGATAACGCTGCAGGTTCACCAACAGCATTCATATAATCTTGCATAGATGTTTTTGCATCAGCATAGCTTGATTGTGATGCATCAACTGTTTCGATACGCATGAATACTTCAGAGTTTTCTTTAGAAACTAACATGTCTTTCCCTGGTTCTTCTTGAGTAAGTGTAAATCCAGGTAACTGTTGCATTTTATAGCCTAGATCAGCACTTTTAGATTCCGTTGCTTTTTCAGTTTTGTCTTCGCCTTTTTGTTTGTATTTAACTTCTTGTTCGGTCTTAGATGAAGTGTCTGTTTTGTCCTTATTGTCTTTATCTGTTTCGTTTGATGTAGGCGTTTCTTGCGATTCATCTACAGCTTTATCCTCAGAAGCTGGTTTTTGTTGTTCAGTCGATGTATTTGATGGCTCATTTTTTTGAGCATCAGATTCCTCTGATTTATCAGAAGTGTTACATCCTGCGACTAAAACGGCTGTTAGAAGTAATGCAGATAGAGAAAAAAACATTTTTTGCATGAAAAGCCCTCCTTTTCTTAATTAAACGTTCGTAAAGATAAAATGTTTCCAAATTTTAATGTTAAGATGTTAAAGGTAACACTAAAAATAATAATAGTACAAAAACTACATGGGTTACAATAACAAGTGGCATACTTTTACGCCATTCATATAAAAAGCCCCAAATAAGGCTTGTTATAAGTGCAGCGATCACACCAAGCATAAAACCGCTTAGTGCAATGGAGATGGCACATAAAATCGCAGTTACAATAACAGCGTAAGCAGGACGCATAAAGCGCTTCAGCTGTTGTTGAATATAGCCGCGCCAAAATAGCTCTTCACCAATAGCAACGATGAATACTAGTAAAATATAGTGCCAAATATTATGCGGTCCATAGTTAGTTAAGAAATTTTGTACTGATTGTACTAAAGAATCATTAATGTATGGTGCAAGCCAATAGCCAAAGCGTATAATACCGTATGTTATTGTACCGTAACCAATACCGAAGAGTAAAAATTGCCAGGTAGGTAACTGATCTTCGATTTTACCAGCCATAATTGCAATTGCAATACAAACAAGCAAAGTAAATGCATATAGGTACCAAAATACAGCTTGGTTAGCAAAAGTAAAAGCTAGCATGCCATAAACGAATAATAAAGAAAGGAGAAATATTATAGTTTGTTTCGAATTTGTAATCATATTCGACCTCCATACTTTAATATTATCAAAAAAAAAGTCCCTTATCATCTATAAAGACAAATAGGGACTATTCAGACTATTAAGCTTTATTTGTATACAAAATTTTGTACCGTTTATGGTTGACGACCGTTTTCTCTTCAATTTCAAGGGAATCAAAATTCTCCATGTATGTTAAATCAACGATCACCGAATTTTCATTTACTTTTTCGACTATACCTTGTAAGCCATCTTTAAACTCGATAATATTTCCAACTTCAGCTATTTTCACAGACAGTCAGCTCCTTCATCGACTAATAATATACAGTTTGCATGAAAAAATGGGAAACGTAAAGGCTTTTTTGAATAATTCATAATATATTACACAAAATGATAAAAAGAAAGGAATAGAAAAAATGGAAAAATACGAAAATATGATTAAACAATTACAAAACGGGGAATTAAATAGTATAGAAATAGACAAGGAACAATTTTATGAGTTTCGAGAAGTACTTGTAAAACATCCTTTATTTAAACATTTTAGAGGTGAGGCCAAACAAAATGGACTTGTGATTTATACTTATCAGGAAATTCCTAGAAGTTGATTTGTCGAACATTGTCGGAAGTTAATGCTGTAAGAAATGAAATATAAATGTATAATAATGGTATGATTATTTGTGTGTGGAGGGTTATATGAATGGTCAATCTACTCTTGAAACAAATGGAACAAACTCGTGAGATGATGATTCGCTCAGGTGTAGAAAACGGGTTGCGAAATGCGAAAACCATTCAACTGAGTCGCAGATTAGATCAGTTAATGAATACTTATTATAGACAGACAGCATTTGAAGAAGAAGAAGATCAGGAAGATTGAACGAATGTTCCAATTAAGAGTATAAACTTTTTAAATAAATTGTTTAAAAAGCATTCTACGGGGAATACTAAGTACGAACACAGCAACATTCTCATTTCCCCCTTTAGAGCAGTGATACCCCATCAACTGCTCTCTTTTTTATCTTCATTCTACTGAATGAAAATAAAGCTTCCAGCGGATGTCACGCGTTGTTCGTCTGTGCGACAGCCACAACATGGTTTTGTCTGTGCGAAAGCGAAGTGCTAACGTAGCGACAGCCACAATTACGCGTAAGGAGAAATTGATTTACTCGTATATATGCAACACATTAGGTTTTTAGTACAAGTCATAACAAGAGTTTGAATTATCCTACTTATTCAACTACACTGAAAGATAAAATAAGTGCTATTGGTTGGTAATTTGAACAATGGAATAAAGAATCAATCAAAAGCCTTTATAACAAAGGAGTATTTTACATATGGGAAAAGAGCGCATTGCATTTATCGGTACAGGCGTTATGGGAGCTAGCATTATCAAGCATTTATTAGAAAATGGTCATGAGGTAACCGTTTATACACGTACAAAGGAGAAAGCAGAGCCACTTATGGCATTGGGGGCATCTTGGGCAAGTTCTCCAGCAGAGGCATTTGAAAATAAAGATATTGCCTTTACGATGGTTGGATACCCTGCAGATGTAGAGGAAGTTTATTTTGGAGACAACGGATTGTTTCAAACGGCTGAATCGGGCAATATCGTTATTGATATGACTACTTCAGAGCCAACATTGGCAAAGAAAATTTTTGAACATGCCCAAAAGCTTGGAGTAGAATCGTTAGATGCACCTGTTTCTGGTGGAGATATCGGTGCTCAAAATGGTACATTATCCATTATGGTTGGAGGTAGTCGAGCTACATTCAATAAAGTTTTACCAGTCATGAATCATTTTGGTGAAAATATTGTTTATCAAGGTGAAGCTGGTGCAGGACAGCATGCTAAAATGTGTAATCAGATCGTTATTGCCTCGGGAATGATTGGTGTGTGCGAGTCAATGGCTTACGGTTTAAAGGCTGGACTAGATTTACCAACAGTATTGCAATCCATTTCTTCTGGAGCTGCAGGTTCTTGGTCGTTAAGTAATTTAGCACCCCGCATGATAAAAGGAGATTTCGCACCAGGTTTTTATATTAAGCATTTCGTGAAGGATATGAAAATTGCTTTAGATGAATCTCAAAAAATGGGGATTACATTACCAGGTCTAACACTTGCTTATGATATGTATGAAAAGCTAATTGAAGAGGGCTATGGTGAAAATGGTACACAGGCACTTTTAAAGGTTTATCAATAAATGTTAATACTTTAACAAGTTGTGAGAATTCATCATAGAAAACACTAACTATAGAAAAATTTTAGGAAGCCCGAAGTATCATCTTATGAAAGGATGGATACTTCGGGTTTTTCATATTTCAAATAGCTTTACTACCTCACAGAAATAGTGAGGCTAAGGAAGTATTACGCTTTACCAAAAAGTTTTGCGTATAAAGAAAAAAACTAGAGCCCTTGCAAGTGCAAAGTATAAAGAAATTGCCAGCTAAAGCTAAATCTAATTCATATCCAGCAGAGCCGTCTGTGCCGATAAAGCCAACGCTAAGCTTCGCTGAAAAAATGGCAACAATCATTATCACTGTCAATAAAGTAGCGAAAAGTCTTGTGCCTAATCCTAAAATAATGGCGAGGGGGGCTTGTATACCTTTTTTATAATGGAGGTAAAACTAAAAGTGATATTGTTGATTGATCAGAGAAATTTTGTGATGACCGTATGTTATGTGTATAAGTTGTTCTTCGTTCCGGCTGATTGACTCATCGGACGCCCCCAGTCGGAACGGAAATTACCCCAAGCTATGATGATAAGCCATATTTTAAAAAAGTTCTATAGTCCTTGGTATTAAGTATCAAGTGAATCTTTAGTATGGTTTAGATAGGGAGAATATTCGTTCATTTTAGAGTGTTAGTTAAGTGAGTTTGATTGTATATTGTAAATAGTATTAATTTTCTTTTAAAAAGAATATTTTTTATTACAGAGGGGAATTTTTTTTCATATTATAGAGAATGGGGAGGGGGGTTTTTATGAAGCGGAATACAGAAGACGCACAGCATCGAAGTCAGTTAGCTCTTTATTTGTCACTGCCAATTTTATCGTGGGCATTTTATGATTTTGCGAATACAATATTTTCTTCAAATATTAATACGATATTTTTCCCATTTTATATGGATGAGGTTTTAGGAAAGAATGAGGTCATGCAGCAGGTGGCAAGCACGTTTATTTCGTATGCCAATGCCATTGCAAGCTTTTTCCTCGTCGTTTTTTCACCTCTCTTTGGTGTATGGATTGATAATACTGGTTATAAAAAGAGATTTATAGTGTGGTTTGCATCTATTTCTATTTTCTTTACTTTTATGATGGGTGTTTTTGCGAATCTACAGACGTCAACAAATTATTCAGGCGTGCCAATTAGTTTGTTTTTAGTTGTTGCTAGTTTTGTCATTGCGAAATTTTTCTTTAATTCAAGTCTAGTGTTCTATGATTCAATGATGGGAGATTTAGGGACGAAAGAGGAAATGCCTCTTATTTCTGGTTATGGGGTAGCGATTGGCTATTTAGGTACAATTTTTGGATTACTTGTTTATTTGTATGTCGGAAACAGTGGTTTCCATCGTGCATTTATTCCAACTGCCATTTTATATTTATTATTTTCTTTGCCATTATTTTTTATTAATAAAGATATACCGATTCCAAAGTCTCAGCGAAAGACCATTAAATTTCTAGATGGTTATAAGGAAATCGTTAAAACCTTTAAGGAAATGAAGCAATATAAGGCCATTTTCACCTTTATGATTGCTTATTTCTTTATAAATGATGCCATTGCAACAACCATTGCAATGATGGCTGTATATGCAACAACGATTGTCGGCTTTACTTCGGGTCAATTTATCGTACTTTATTTAGTGTCCACTGTTTCAACAATTATTGGCTCACTAGCATTTGGTTATATTACAAAGGCAATTGGAGCTAAACGTGCGATCACTGTGGTAGCACTAATAATGATTGTCGCTTTATCTTTTGCTGTTTTTGCGACCGAGCAATGGATGTTCTGGATTGCTGGTAGTATGTTTGGCATATCACTCGGATCAATGTGGGTAACATCTAGAACATATATTATTGAATTATCTCCAGATGAAAAACGTGGTCAGTTTTTTGGCTTATTTGCATTTTCAGGTAAAGTATCCTCAATAATTGGGCCAGCAGTCTACGGAACAGTCACATTATGGATGAAAGATTACGGAACGCTAGCAAGCCGTGTTGCGCTATCTACATTAATTGTGATGACAGTAATTGGCCTATTGGTGCATCTAAAAGTCAATGAAAAAAATGGGAAAAGCAAGTAGGAGAAACGTCTTGCCTATGATACAATTGAATTATAAATAGAAGATGGAAAGAAAGGAGCGGGGTTGCTTTGGAACATAAAGGTATATTATTAGAAAGTGGCACAAATGAGCTAGAAATTGTTGAATTTGAAGTAGCTAACAATAAATTCGGTATTAATGTTATTAAAGTGAAAGAAATTATTCAACCGATTCCAGTTACGTTTATTCCACACGCGCACCCGCATGTAGAAGGGATTATACAATTACGAGGTGAGGTTTTACCGGTAGTTGATATGCTTAAAGTATTGGGAATTCAAAATACAACGCGTAATCCTCAACAAAAATATATTGTTGCTGAATTTAATAAACAACGAGTAGTCTTCCATGTCGATAACGTTACACAAATTCACCGTATTTCATGGGATCAAATCGAGAAACCTTCTGATATGTATCAAGGAGGAACATCTCAAGTAATTGGTGTTATTAAGCAAAATGAGCAAATGATTCTATTGCTTGATTTCGAAAGAATTATGGTGGACATTAATCCAGATTCAGGTATTAGTGTAGAATCTGTTAAAAAGCTTGGTAAACGTGAGCGCTCTGAAAAACGAATTTTAATTGCTGAAGATTCACCATTATTACGCAAGCTATTATTCGATACTATGAATGAAGCAGGTTACGAGAATGTAGAATTCTTTGAAAACGGCCGTGATGCTTATGAATACTTAGAAGCAATCGCTAAAAGTGGTAGCGATGTAACTGAACATATTCAACTAATCGTGACGGACATTGAAATGCCACAAATGGATGGACATCATTTAACGCGTAAAATAAAGGAACATCCGGATCTCCAAAAGCTTCCTGTCATTATTTTCTCAAGCTTAATTACAGATGATCTTCGCCATAAAGGCGACCAAGTAGGTGCAGAGGATCAAATTAGTAAGCCAGAAATTGCAGAGCTTATTTTACGAGTAGACCAACTTATCCTCTAAAAGAAAGATTACTAAAACGGATAAAGTTAGATAAGGTACTTCACAATATTAATAATGGGTATCCTGAAAGTATATTAATAATTAAAAGAAAGTCGGATGCCTATTTTAGGCCCGACTTTTTTTGTATAGATCATGGTGCTACGAGTAAAATAAAGAGTATCCATACAATTTAACATCTGAATAACGTGCCGAAAAATAGGCTAGTCATCGGAAAGAATATGCATGTACATGTTAAGGAAGTGATTATTTGAACGAATTAAAAACAGCTATCATCGATATTGGCTCAAATACCATTCGATTAGTATTGTATCAATACGATAAAGAAGAGGGACTTCGTGAAATTGGAAATATTAAAACAGTTGCACGTTTACGTACATATTTACAGCCCTCGGGTGAAATGTCTGAAGAAGGTATACAAGTATTAACAGAAACGTTGTTGACTTTTAAAGCAATGCTTGATGATTTTGAAATAACTGATGTAAAAGCTGCTGCAACAGCTGCAATCCGTCAGGCAACAAATAGAGCAGAAATTATTACCTTAATGAAGGAACGGACAGGCATTCAAATAGAGCTTTTAACTGAAGAAGAAGAGGCATATTATGGCTTTGTTGCTGTAGCGCATTCAATAGGCACAAAGTCTGCTGTAACTATTGATATCGGTGGTGGTAGTACCGAAATAACGCTTTTTAAAAATAAGGAACTACAGAAATCTCATAGTTTTCCTTTTGGTACAGTTTCTTTAAAGCAACGTTTTGTAAAGGGCGATATTATAAATGGCAGTGAAAAAAAGGAACTCATTGCATTTATAAAAGAGCAGTTTAAATCACTTCCTTGGATTCAGGATATCGGTTTACCAATTATCGCTATTGGTGGTAGTGCCCGAAATGTTGCTCAAATTCATCAACAAAAGCATGCATATCCAATCGCAAGTGTACATGGTTACGAAATGACTAAGGAAAATTTAGATGAGCTTAGTTTATTTTTAGGTAATTTAAGCTTTAATGAATTAAAACAGTTAGATGGGCTTTCGGCGGATCGTGCCGATATTATTGTCCCTGCATTAGAGGTTTTCAGTGTATTAATGGAGGTAGTTGGCAGTGAGTTGTTCCAGATAACAAAGAACGGACTGCGTGAGGGACTCATTATACAGCGTATTTTGCAAACAGATAAAAGTGCATTTGATAAGTACAATGTGTTTGAGGGAAACGCTAGAAGATTGGCTCGTCAGTATGGTCGAACTGAAGAAGAAGTGGACTATTTGATGAATTTAACGGATCAATTGTACCGTGAATGTTGCCATCTTGGTTATTCACAATATAATCAAAAAGATTTGGAATTATTAACGAGAGCGTCGAAAGTTTTTAATATTGGAGAGTATATTGAGTTAAGTTCTGCAAGCCAGCATACCTTTTATTTAATTGCGAACCAATCTATTGATGGGCTGAATCATAAGGAACGTGTGAAATTAGCACTTTTAGCTTCGTATAAAAATAAAGATTATTATCAACGATTTGTTGCTCCGTTTACAGAATGGATGAGTCGTGAGGAGTATCGTAAAATAAGAGACTTTGGCGCACTTTTAAAATTTGTCTATGCGTTAAATGTATCGAAAAGAAAGATTGTACATGCCATTGAGATGCAGACAGAAGAAGATTATGTGCAGCTTAGCATTTACGTGAAAAACAACGCTGCCGCTGAAAAATATCAAGCAAACCGACATAAAAAACATCTAGAACGTGCACTAAAGATACCTATAAAAATAAACTTTATTGAAGAAGGGTTGAATAATAATGACAACTGAAGTTACTAACAATCAGCTACAAGAAGAGGAATTCACAGAAATACAAGGTCGATTACTAGAGGAAATCGCTAAGCCGCAATACTATAATAATCGTGAATTAAGCTGGTTAGCCTTCAATGAACGTGTTTTAGAGGAAGCAGAGGATGTCAATAATCCTCTGCTAGAGCGTCTAAAATTTTTAGCGATATTTAGTTCGAATTTAGATGAGTTTTTCATGGTGCGTGTTGCAGGTCTACAGGATCAAGTACGTGCAGGATTCCATAAGCCTGAAAACAAGTCAGGCTTAACACCAAAAGAGCAATTAGCGAAAATTGCTGAGCGAACGCAGGCATTAGTGCGCCGACAAACTGAAGTATATCGACATTTAATCTATGATTTATTGCCACAACATAATGTACATATTGCAGACATAAAAGACTTAAATAGTACACAAAAAGCATTTGTTAATGAAATGTTTGCAGAAACCATCTTCCCTGTTTTAACTCCCGTAGCTGTAGATGCGTATCGTCCTTTCCCAACTTTGTTTGGTAAAACATTAAATTTACTTGTTTTATTAGAGCAAGATGAAACAGACATGGAGAATCGTGAAAAGGTAGCAATTGTTCAAGTACCATCTGTCTTAGATCGTTATATTAAAGTACCATCAGCAGACGGAGAGACAGTTATTGTCTTATTAGAAGACGTGATTGTAGCGCATATAGAAAAGCTCTTTTATGGTTACAGTGTCAAGTCGGCACAGGCTTTCCGTTTGACACGTAATGCGGATTTGACAATTCATGAGGAAGGCGCAAGGGATTTACTTGTTGAAATCGAAAAAGAGCTGAAAAAACGTAAATGGGGAGAAGGCAGTCGTCTAGAAGTTCGTGAGGGCGAGATGAGCGAGGAAGTTCTTCAATACTTACTAGATGAATTTGAAATTGAAGAATCGGATGTCTTTCATATAGATGGACCGCTAGATTTAACATTTATGTTCTCGTTTGTAAAAGGCATTTCAGTTGGCCGTGAACATTTAGAATATGAAAGCTTTATCCCACAGCCACCATTAGATTTGCAATCGGATGAAAATATTTTTGAAAAAGCGCTGCAACAAGACATTTTCTTCCATCATCCATTTGAATCGTTTGCGCCAATTGTAGATTTTATTGCAGAGGCGGCCGTCAATCCAAACGTTTTAGCGATTAAACAAACTTTATATCGAGTAAGTGGCAATTCACCCATTATACAAGCATTAAAGCTCGCAGCGGAAAATGGTAAACAGGTAACGGTTTTAGTTGAATTGAAAGCACGTTTTGATGAAGAAAATAATGTGCATTGGGCAAAGCAACTTGAGCAAGCTGGCTGCCTTGTCATTTACGGTATGAATAATTTAAAAACACACTCAAAAATAACGCTTGTTGTAAGTCGTCGAAATGGAAAAATTGAGCGTTTTGTACATCTTGGAACAGGGAATTATAATGATGCCACTGCAAAAATTTATACAGATATGGGAATAATAACGACAGATAAGGAATTTGGCATTGATGCCACTAACTTCTTTAACTATTTAAGCGGTTATACAGAGAAGCCAACTTTTAATCATTTAGTCGTGGCACCGTTTGATATTCGAGATGAATTTATCAGGTTAATGGATGAGGAAATTGCTTGTCATAAGAAGTATGGTAATGGTTTTATTCGAGCTAAAATGAATTCACTAACAGACAAAGACTTAATGATGAAGCTGTATGAGGCGTCTATTGCAGGTGTAAAAGTAGAGCTTATCATTCGTGGTATTTGTTGCATTAGACCAGGTGTCCCTGGAATTAGTGAAAACATAACAGTAACAAGTATTGTTGGTCGTTTCCTTGAGCATTCTCGTATTTATTGGTTCCATCATAATGGGGAAAATAAAGTATACTTATCTTCTGCAGATATGATGACTCGTAATATGATCAAACGTGTAGAAATTTTATTCCCAGTATATGCAAGCGAAGCGAAAGCCCGTATTATTAACATCATGAATACACAACTTGAGGATACAGCAAAAGCTCGTATTCAAGACTCCAATGGAAAATATCATTACAAAGAGTTTGATCGTAGTGAAGATCCAATTAATAGTCAGGAAATTTTCCTAACGGATGCACTAAAACCTACGCTAGACGAAGAATAAAGCAAACGCTACTTAGTGAGGGATATAATGAAAAAATATAAAGAGAGTGTAGCGCAATTTGCAGACTATCATCAAATCATACAACTTAATCCGTTTGATGCAGTCGTATGTTTGAGAAAAGTGGATACAAAAGCGTTTGAAGTCATTATCTTTAACGATAAACTCCCGTCTTTTATTGAGCTACAGGATGTGAAAGCCACCAACGCAGAACAATTTTTTACGGAGCACAGCTGGCTGCAATTATTCAATATATTACAACAAGAATTGAATATGGACCAAATGCTGAAAATATGTACGGAGCACAAAGTAAAAACATTTGTTGTTCATATACAACACTTAGAAAAATCAGTTGTAGCAGTTATTCTGCGTGAGAAACAGAATGAAGTGGAACCATATTTACAATTTGTGGAACAGCACGTAAGTCCGGTATTAACAACTGATTTACAAGGTTGCATTATTCATCAAAACGCTGTTGCCACTTCTCTATGGGCAAACGAACATCAAAGCTTTATAGGACAAAATATTTTTTCATTATTAGAGAGTAAATATATCGATGAATTTAAATTACTATTTGCAAAAACTATTGAGGGCACAGCATCAGGTATGCCAAAATGCTTGTTTAAGCGCCAATTGCTAAGTAAAGAACTATTTTATTTAAGAACGCTTCCAACGTACTTTAATGGTGAAATTATTGGTGTACATTTTTTTGTGAAAGACGTCAATTCATTTATGAATGATCATAAGGGCTTTTATTACCTAGCATTAATCGATGAATTAACGGGTATTTGGAATCGTAAAGCTTTTAAGGAGCATTGGCAACATCATTTAAATGATAAAAAGCATGAAAATAAGCAAATAGCGCTTATTTTAGTGGATATTGATCGCTTTAAAAAGTTTAATGAATCCCTTGGTGAAAGTAAGGGAGATGAGCTTATGCGGATGTTTAGTCTTAGACTTCGTGAACTCTGTTGCTCTAAATGCTCGCTTTATCGTTATAACAGTGATGAATTTATATTTATTTTAAAAGAAGCAACTATCAATAAAATTGAGCATACAGCAAACGCTATTTTAGACGCATTAAAACAGCCATTTATAATTGATGGGCAGGAATATTTTATTAGCGTGTCGATCGGTATCTCACTTAGTCCGGCAGATGGCAAGGATTTAGAAACACTTGTACTGAAGGCAGATAAAGCGTTATTTTCTGTAAAAGAGCATGGACGTTCACACTACCGTTACTACCGTGAAGATATGACAACTATTTTTCCAAATGAGGCATTAATGGAAGCACATTTACGTCGTGCCATCGAATTTAATGAGCTCAGTATTCATTTACAGCCACAAATGGATTTAACGAATAACAGTATAAATAGCTTCGAGGCATTATTACGATGGAATAATCGCAAATTTGGCTTTGTGTCTCCTGCACAGTTTATACCCATTGCAGAGGCATCAGGCCTAATAATTGAAATTGGTGATTGGATTATTGACGAGGTGTGTCGCTATCAAAAAGACTGGCAGCTAAAGGGCTATCGACCAGTACGAGTTGCCATCAATATATCACCAAAACAATTTAGAAAAGAAAACTTTGCTCGGAAAATTAAAACTGCCTTGAAAAAGTATAATGTCCCACCTGAATTATTAGAGGTGGAAATTACCGAAAGCTCCATGACCAATGTTCATGAAACCTTTTCAATATTAACTGAATTAAAGCAGCTAGGCGTTTATGTTTCAGTGGATGATTTTGGAACTGGCTATTCATCTTTAAGCTACTTAAAGCGTTACCCAATAGATATCATAAAAATTGATCAATCATTTATAGCTGATATTGCAAAAGATGATAAAAATGAGGCAATAATCAAGGCCATTATCTCTATGTCTCATAATTTAGGATTAGAAGTTGTTGCTGAAGGGATCGAGGAATCAACACAAGTTGATTTTCTAAAACGCCATCGATATCAAAAAGGGCAAGGCTATTTATATAACAAGCCATTACCCGTAGAAACCATTGTTGAGAAATATTTTGTTAGCTAATAAAAACTGATCAAGTAGCACTTCATTCTAGATTGGATGAAGTGCTATTTTTTTGTAGTTTGGGGAAAAGAAGTGCATCACCAAAACGTGTGGTTGATTTCCGTTCCGGCTGGGCGCTTTCCTGGGGGCG